>JAIWNU010000176.1 GCA_020216655.1 Treponema sp.
TGATCGCCCAGGAGGATACGGAACATGAAAAACAAGCTGCAGCGAATTAACAAATCGTCTTTGTTTTGGCCCTTCATGGTCCTGGTCCTGCTGTTATTAGTTAATGCATTCCTGACCAAGGGCTTTTTTATCGTAGAATGGAAACACGAACGGTTTTCCGGCATTCTTATTGATATTTTAAACCGGTCGACCTACATCGGTATTATCGCGATCGGCCTTACCCTTGTCATTTCAACCGGTGGCATCGACATCTCTGTCGGTTCCGTAGTCGCCATATCAGGGGCTATCGCGGCGTACCTCATTGGCGGTGAGCTGGTCCTGGAAGGGAATCAGCAGATTCTCGTTACCCGGACGCCCATGGCAGTTGCCATTGCGGCAGCGCTTTTATCGGCCCTGATCCTGGGGATGTGGAACGGCTTTTTAGTTTCCCGGCTGCGCATACAGCCTATCGTGGCAACCCTGATTCTTATGGTTGCAGGCCGCGGTATCGCCCAGCTGGTGACCAACGGACAAATCATCACCATTTATTACAAGCCCTACTATTTCATCGGCAATGGAACCCTGCTTGGCATTCCCTTTTCGGTCTATGTCCTCTTAGCGGTCCTTATACTCGTTATACTCGCAACGAGGAAGACAGCCCTGGGGCTCTTTTTTGAGTCTATTGGGGTTAACCGGACCGCAAGCCGTTATTCGGGCATACAGGAACAGCGGATCGTATTCTGGTCCTATGCTTTCTGTGCCTTCTGCGCAGGAGTTTCGGGCCTCCTGGTTAGCTCCAACGTGAAGAGCGCCGACGGCAATAACGCGGGGGACCTCTTTGAACTGGATGCCATCCTGGCAGTCGTCATCGGCGGCACATCCCTGAATGGCGGCAAGTTCAACCTGGCCGGTTCTATTTTGGGAGCGGTGATTATTCAGACCCTGACTACCACCATTTATTCAATTGGAGTACCGCCTCAGGTTAACCTGGTTATTAAATCGGTGGTGGTATTTTTGGTAAGCATGCTCCAGTCGGAAAATTTCCGTGCCCTGTTCCGTTTTGGCCGTAAAGGCTTTCAGATGCGAGGTGCCCTATGAAACAACTAGACAGAAAACACCTGCCTTTTATTGTCACCGTAAGTCTTTTTCTCCTGATGTACACCGCAGGCTCCATAGCGTACCCCAATTTCCTGTCCCTCCAGGTGTTCATCAACCTGTTTATTGATAATGCCTTTTTGGGAATCGCCGCTGTTGGGATGACCTTTGTTATTCTTTCTGGCGGTATAGACCTTTCCATGGGTTCCGTGGTTGCCCTGGTAACTATGATTTCCGCTGACCTCCTGCGCAAGGAGGTACCGCCTGCCCTCGTTATTGGGATAGCGCTCCTTGCGGCTTCCGGCATCGGAGCTTTTCAGGGGGTGATGATACAATTTTTTAAGGTCCAGCCCTTTATTGCAACCCTGGCGGGTATGTTCTTTGCCCGCGGTGCCTGTTACCTTATCAGTATTGATACGATTAATATTGATAATGAATGGTACCGGGATGTCAGTATGGCAGCTTTGGAATTGCCTACCGGAGATTTTATTTCCATTAACGTACTTATATTTCTTGTGTTCGCCCTTTTTGGCTGGTGGCTCCTGCGCTTTACCCGATTCGGCCGGACGGTCTACGCTATCGGGGGCTCCGAACAATCGGCATTGCTCATGGGGCTTCCGGTCCAGCGCACCAAGGTCCTTATCTATACCCTGAGTGGTTTCTGTTCAGGACTTGCGGGGGTGGTGTTTACCTTTTATATGCTTTCTGGCTATGCCCTGCATTGCAAGGACCTGCACATGGACGCCATCGCGGCGGTAGTTATGGGGGGCACCCTCCTGACTGGCGGCGTCGGATCAATTGGCGGTTCCATTGTGGGGGTACTCATTCTGGGAACCATCCAAACTATCATCAATTTTCAGGGGACTCTGAGCTCCTGGTGGACCCGCATCGTGGTAGGGATTCTTATTTTTGCATTCATATTGATGCAGAGCCTCCTGAACCGGCCGATGAAGGCTGCAGGTAAAAGGGAAAACTCACAGCGGAAGGCAGCTTAGTAATCCCCTACACCGCCAGGCGTGCAGCCCCGCCCTTGCCGCCGGCGGCTTTGGCACCGGTGGCGACAGCGCCGCAGGCGTAATCGCCGCAGGCGATAACCCTGGCAGAGCTAGCAGCGCTAGCAGCGCCGGACCCAAAGCCTGCAAGAATCGCATTGATCCGCCGGATGAGTTCAAGCCGGCTGTCTTTGAACCGGAAACCTACGGGGATGACGGCGGGCTTCCGGAAACTGTCCAGCTGCCCGAGAAAGCGGGCCAGGCCGTTCGGCAGGTCCTCCAGCTTTCGGACCATAAGACCCCGCCCCGAGGCCTGGAGCATACGGGCGTTCAGTTCCTGTTCGGCCTGGCCCCGCTGGGGTATGGAGAGGACCGGCTTACCGAGGGCCAGGGCCTCAGAGAGGGTCTGGTGCCCGCCGTTGGTAATAACCGCGGTACAGTTCCGCAGCCCCTCGTCAAAATCGGCGCCGGGGGCCGGATAGAGCCGGTACACCAGGCCCGGCACTGCGTTGAGCAGGGGGAGAATCTCCTTTCTGCTTTCCACCTTAAGGTTAACCGCCACAAATCCCTCGTCCCGGACTGGCTTGGAAAGGAGCTCTGTCCTGAGCACCGGACCCACATCGCCGCCAAAAAAGGATACATAAAGCCGCTTATCCCAGGGCCCCTCCATGAGGGTTGCCACAAGGGCTGCTACCCAGGTCCGGGGATCCATATCGACATAGCGGCGGATAATCCCTGGGTGGTTCATCTGAATCACCGGAATGCCCGCAAGGCGGGCTGCCCAGGGAAGATAGGGTTCAAAGTCGGAGAGTACGGCCTGAATGCGATCTTTTTTGAGCTGCCGCGCAAGACGCCGTATGGCCGGGTAAAAATGGACTGCCTGCCTCAGGCTGTGAAAAACGGTGCTAATATATTCCACCCGGTTTTTATTTTTAATAAAGGTAAAACAGGGGATGCTGCGAATCACCGCAGGGGGTTGCGGGGAGGCAGGCCGGGAGGCCTGCCGTGCAGCCAGCTTTTTGGCAACAAAAGCTTTTACCGGTTCTGGAACATACAGGATCACCTCATGACTAAAACTCATATCATCATACAGGGCAACCATACGGCCCGCATGGCCGAACCCTTCACCAGCACAGGAATAGGCTATACGCATCGGAGTACCTCCATGCTAAGGTTCGCCCTTTCATGTTAAAAAAGACCCAAAAAAGTATTAGAATTATGTCAATTTCAAAAGTCTGTCACTTTTGAAAGAGCTTCAATTTAGCTAAAAGCGAGGGAAACTATGAAATACCCCTTCGAAAAAAAGTCAGACTGGGTCTTTGAACTGCCCCGCCGGGGCCCCATGCAGGTGCCCCTCAGGCTCTATACGACCGAAGGTATGCTGAAACAGCTTGAAGAGGACCAGTCCATCGATCAGTTGATGAACGTCGCGAGCCTTCCCGGCCTGTTTCGCTACGCCCTCGGCATGCCCGACATGCACCAGGGCTTTGGGTTCCCCATCGGTGCGGTAGCCGCCTTTGACACCGATTCGGGACTTATATCACCCGGTGGGGTCGGTTTTGATATTAATTGCGGCGTGCGGCTGCTCCGCACCGGCATTCCTCGAAAGGCCCTGGAGGACCGGCTGGATGAATTAGGCAAGGTCCTGTTTTCACTCATTCCAAGCGGTGTGGGTTCCACGGGGCACCGGTCTTTTACTAAGACGGAAATGAAAAAGATCCTCAACGAAGGGGCAGCCTGGACTATCCGGGAAGGCTATGGCACCGAAGCCGACCGGGCAGCGATGGAAAGCCATGGCCATCTTGATAAGGCCGATGCAGACCTTGTAAGCGAAAAGGCGGTAGAACGGGGCCGGGATGAGCTTGGGACCCTCGGAGCGGGGAACCATTTCCTTGAGATTGACTACATCGAAACGGTCTATGACCAGGACTGCGCCAAAGCCTTTGGACTTGCGGAAAACGAAATTGTTGTTTGGATTCACACCGGTTCCCGGGGACTAGGACACCAGGTAGCTACGGACTATATCAATTTTTTTAAAAACAAAATGGATCAGTACCGGATTCCCCTGTACAACCACGAACTCGCGGCCCTGCCCTACCGGACAGACGAAGGCCGGCGCTATTTTGCCGCCATGGCAGCCGCGGCGAACTACGCCTGGACGAACCGGCAAATCATTACCCATCAGGTGCGGACCGCCTTTGAAAAGGTTTGCCCAGACCTTATGGCCGGGCGGTCCGTAAGTCTTGTGTATGATGTGGCCCATAACATTGCCAAGGAAGAGCTCCACGAAGGGAAACGGCTTTTAGTTCACCGCAAGGGCGGCACCCGTGCTTTTCCGCCGGGGCATCCAGAATTGGAGGGCATTTATGCCCAGTACGGACAGCCGGTACTGCTCCCGGGGGACATGCGGCGGGGAAGCTATATCCTGGTGGGAACCGAAGCGAGCATGGAAGAAACCTTTGGCAGCACGGCCCACGGGGCGGGCCGGCGCCTGAGCCGGAACGAAGCGGTCCGCCGCTACGAGTTCGAGGACGTCCGGCATGAAATGGAACAGCACCGCATCAAGCTCTTTGCGGCGGACAAAAAGGTCGCCCGGGAAGAGGCTCCCGGGGCTTACAAGGACGTAGAAGAGGTCTTAGGTCCCATTGTGCATGCAAGCATTGCCCGCCCCGTGGCCCGTTCACGGCCGCTTGTGGTCATTAAGGGGTAGGATGGGGCCTATACCACTCATAGGGGCTCCCCTGCAAGCAGCCGAGCGATCTTTACATCCGCGGGAGAAAGCTCATGCTGGAGAAGCTCCAGAGGAGAGACCCAGCGGATTTCACTGTGTACGGCGAGCCTAAACTGACCGCCCAAAACCCGTGCCCGGTAGGCCATGAGCCTTATGGTTCCGCTTCTGTAACTATAGAGGTTTTCTGCAAAAAAAGGGCCCACCTTAATTTTTAGACCTAACTCTTCTGCAAGCTCCCGTTCAAGACACTGTTCAGGCGTTTCGCCAGCTTCGAGCTTGCCGCCGGGGAATTCCCAGAGGCCCGCCTGCTTTTGCCCCGGCGCCCTCCGGGCAATGAGGATCTTGCCGTCCTGTTCAAGGATCGCCGCTGCAACAGGCGTTACAATGGAAGCGAGAAAATGAGCGGGCGGTTCCCAAGCCCGTTCCCCGTAGCCCCCCGCCATGAGCCAGGCAGAAGGTATGTGCCGCTCCCGTAAAAAGTCGTACACGAGCCGGTCCCGTTCAACACAAGTTTTGAGGGATAGTTTAAGGTCCGCCGTGGAAGGCAGCTCATCCTTTTCGTAAGGGTCGGCCCCGTCCACCACGATGGCCAGGTCAGGTTTCCTGCCATGGGAAAGGGCTTCGAGTTCTGCAAGGCCTGAACGGAGCAGCGGAACATAAGACGCTTCCCCGCCGCTCGGTACGGGTATTTCCACGTCGCTTGGCACAAGCGGGGCCCTGCCTGCCACAGCGTGAGTGAGGCTTTCTTCGTCCAGCGGCCAACCTGAGGCCATGTGTATCGAGAGGGTATGGATTGATGTATCCCCGGCGGCCAATTCGGCGGTTCCGTCCCCCTTGTGGGCATCAAGATCGATAATCCACGCCGATGAAACCTTCCCTTCGGCCATGAGCCGTTTAACTGCGATCATTATGTCGTTCACAAGGCAGAAACCCGAGCCCGAATCACGGCGGGCATGGTGCATACCCCCGCCAAGGAAATAGGCAAAGCCCGGGCCGGTATTTGTAGGCCCCGGACCGGCACTGGGTGACGACTCAATGGCAAGCCGGCAGGCAAGATAGGTACCCCAGACCTGGTTCAGAATGGTATCAAAAAGAGCACTCAAAGGCCGCACCGCGAGATCCGGACGGTAACGCCTCGGCTGGCCCCGTTCATCAATCAATTCATAGGTCTTAATGAGTTCCGCCTCGAGCTTTTCACTAAACAGGGCTTCCACAAAGGGCGTATCGTGGACCCGTTCCAGGTCTTCCCGATGTATTCCACGGTCCTCATCGGGGATTCCGAGAAGGTCCGCAGCGGTGCGCAGGTTTAAGACGCAGGAGCTTGGACCGGCCCAGGCGCGGCTTATATGCTCAAGAACGGCCTGGGCCCGCTGGTCCCGGATTGGGATCTGGATACCGTAGTCGCTAAACCGCATGTCCAAGAGAGGATCGGAGAGGATAAACATGGCCCATTATAACAGAGCGACAAACCAATTGCCCAGCCAGAGGGAAATAACACTTCAGAAGCGTATGACTAATTTCATTTGAGTTTGAAATACATAACCTAAATGTGCAGGACCTAATTCTCCATACCACGCATTAGAATCAAAGGTGTTCATATCAAGCGGCATTTGTCCTGAAACATGGAAGCCACATCCCTGGAATAGTGTATATTCAAATCCAAGCGTGGTAAGAAACGATGCATCCTCTAATGCAACTAAAGAATGCATATTCATAATTGTATAATCATCTATTTTCCATATTGCAGCGAAAGCCATATAATGTTGATGATTCAATTCCCTAATTGGTATGTTTAGCTTAAAAGGCCGGCCTTTATCCGGCGCAATAGTAGCCCAGGTACCGGAATACAGAGCATCAACCCGATCACCATTTTTCAGTGCACTTCCTCCATTGTATCTATATTGTCCGGTACTTATAAATCGGCCATCGAAAAGAGAAAAGTCTACTCCTGCTGCCAGTTCGAGCCCCTGATACCACCTCCATTCCTGGTTATAATACTTACCAGTCCGGTTCCACTCGGTATCGAAGGTATATAGAGCTTCTAAAATACACGCTATGGGACCATCATATTTAATTGAAGTACCAAAACGATGTACCGGGTCAGAGGTACTCTCATGTAACTGCAAAGGACCTAACATAAACGCCGGTTTTCCAGCCTGAAAAGCATATAAGCTCTGAATACTCCAGAATGGTCCATGAACATCTGAGGCTATTCCAGCTAGGGCAGTACGGCCCCAGGTTTCGCTAACATCCTGTGGTCCAGTACCGAAAACATAGGCTTTCATCGTATCTGAGGGATACCATGAAAACCCAACACCAAGTATGCCACGGGGCCGAGCATCAGGATTTAACGGATTTGGGTTTATTAGAAAATCAGTAGGACGGAAAATTTGGCCGTATCCGAAAGAAATGCGTAATATTCCAATATCTGTGGCGAGCTGGTCCCCTCTGATTTGATAGTAGAGCCTATCTATATCAATAGTTCCCGTATAAAATTCTTCTTTTTCGGGATTCATAGCTAATGCGTTCTGCGCCCAAGCACCACTATAGGTAAATAGATTGAGTGATGCTACCAGGGCACCATAGTCGCCGATAGATGCCTTGAGCCGAAGATTTGCATATTGTTCCAATCCAAAATGATTCTCAGGACCTGTGCTGAAATCATAACCCCATGTGTATCCTGCCTTTGTTTCGCTTATTCCGCTAAACTGCCAATCAGCAGCATACAGCTCAACATTTAAAAAAACCGCTATACATGAAATAACAAATAAGATCTTTGTAAACCGTTTCATCGTTCTAAATTCCCCATACTAAAGACCGAGTCGGCTATCGGCTCATCCAACACAACGTCTGTCATGGTAAGTATTGTTCGGCTTCCCTTTCGCAATAGATCCTTCATCTCAAATTCTACGGGAAAACGCCTGCCATTAATTACCTTTACTTGCAGTAGCTTGTATTCCTTTAATTTTGCACCAGATAGGGCATATAATTCAGTTTTTAGGACATCAGAGGTTTGAACATCTATCCACATTTTTTGTTTTGGATAACTTTCTGTCTTTTTCTTTGCAGAAAGTTCGAGGATCCATGCTTCACGGTCTTCTAATACTTCTTTACCCAGCAATACGGGAGTATACCGTACGGATAATTTTTCATTTTCGATTGTATCCTCATAGGACATATCTGAGCCCATCATTGATTCCTTAAGCATATGTCCAGAAATAAGCATTACCGATTCGGTATCGGGAGAATATACATAAAGCCGGCCTTCCCGTTTTAAATATTTTGTTCCCTTATCTTCATTATTAAGAAATTCAACAAAGCTGTAATTACTTCCTTTAGATTGGGCTTTAAATATCTTTACAAATTTTTTACCTTGATATTCTATGACCATTTTTCCTGTATATTGAATACTATTAAACACTTCATTTGAATCAACTTTTGTCAGAAGCTGCATAGGGTCTGGCTTATTGTTTTGGGCAACTACCAGCATTAGGTTTATTGCAAAGAAAATGCAACAAAAAAATATAGGGCGTAAAAAGGTCTTCATGATAAACCTCCTCTCTAAAATACATAAATTACTTGCAGGCATATCCCTGTGTTTTAAAAAGCTACCTTCTCAATGCCTCTACAGGTTCTACAAAAGCACTTTTTAATGATGGAATAAGCGTACAACAAGCAGATATAAGCACACCGAAAAAGAATCCTTGCAGCAATATGAGAGGACTAAAAGTAAGAAATATGGTTCCCGCAATTGGATAGTCCTTCATTCCTCCCCCAGTAAAAAAGGTAAAATCGAGCGGGAATAGCGATACGATCCAAGTTAGTATTCCACCAACTGCGGCACCTGCGAGCGAGCCCAAGACACTTAAATACAACGCTTCATAAAAAAATGTCCGGACAATTTCCCACCTGGTAAAACCAAGAGCTCCCATCATTCCAATTTCCTTTATTCGTTCATGAATAACCATTAAAATGGTATTGATGATGAGAAAACTAGCTACAATCTGAAATACTGCAAAAATAATAACAAATAGGTAATTGTAAGAATTCATAAGTGCAATCCAATAATGTTCACGCCATTCCTGTACAAAAGCATGAGGGCCGAGTATTTCTTTTACTTCAGCTTTAATTACACCGGATTGCTTATATTTATCTAGGTAAATATAAAGCTGTTGTGTACTTTCTGGCATAACCAGGATTTTCGCTAAGCGATCAAAAGGCATAATAATTACATTTTCGTCATATTTGATGTAATCAAAATTAAAAATGCCCACAATTTGAGGGTTCGCAAATTTGTCTGAATACTGAGCGGAAATCATTTTAAAGGAAATACGATCACCGATATGCAATCCTAATTTTTTAGCTAAGGTATAACCAATTGCACATTCATTTGATCCAGCAATAGGGAATCTGCCCTCGACAATCCCGCTATTCTGTTTGGACAGATTAAAATGATTAACCTGCAATTCACGTTCAAAATCGATGCCCCATACTAAGGCATGTTTTACCGTACTGTCAAAAAGGCTCGCATAGGTACTAATTCTCGGCAAAGCAGCTTTTACACCAGGCACAGCTTCTATTCGAGAAATCAATTCGCTCAGTGACAATGCTTCGTTCAATGGATATTGTACTGGTAAATATTCACGGTTTTCATTAAAGTC
>JAIWNU010000177.1 GCA_020216655.1 Treponema sp.
ATCATTAATATGGCTTTCCCTTCCGCAGCCAGTTTATTAATAATAGTATATATTTCATATTTAGCACCCACATCGATTCCGCGGGTAGGTTCATCAAGAATTAGAACATCCGGATTTGCCATGATCCATTTTCCAAGCACCACCTTTTGCTGGTTACCGCCAGAAAGATTCTCCACCCTTTGGGCAAGGCTGGAACACTTTATTTTCAGTTTATTTCGATATTGATTTGTTAGATGGGTCTCGCTATTTTCATCAATAACCGTAAACCGACTGACACTATTTAAGCTGGCCAGGGAAACATTGGTCCGAATATCATTAATAAGTACCAAACCATAGTTTTTTCTATCTTCTGTTACATATGCAATACCTTGAGCTATGGCTTCCGGTACCGAATTTATTTTTAATTCCTTCCCATTTTTATACAACTTACCTCGATGGTGAACTCCATAGGATTTTCCAAAGATACTCATGGCAATCTCAGTACGTCCCGCACCCATGAGACCTGCAAAACCGACAACCTCACCTTTTCGTAAGGTGAAGGAAACATCTTTAATAATCTGCCGATCTTCGTTCAGAGGATCATGAACTGTAAGTCCTTCGACCCTAAAAACTTCTTCACCAATCAAAACCGACCGTTTTGGAAACCGATCAAGGATTTCTCGGCCTACCATACTCTTTATAATACGATCTTCATCAAGTATTCGATTCTCATTTTCAATTGTTTCAATGACACGGCCATCCCGAATAACGGTTACTGAATCTGCAACTTTAGTAATTTCATTTAATTTATGGGATATTAAAATTGATGTGATACCATGCCCCTTTAATTCAACTAGGAGGTCGAGTAGTTTATTCGATTCTTCATCATTTAACGCAGCGGTTGGTTCATCAAGAATCAGTAATTTTACATTTTTAGAAAGTGCTTTTGCTATTTCGACTAGCTGCTGTTTTCCCACACCAATATCAGCAACAAGTGTATTTGGATTCTCTTCAAGACCAACTTTCTTTAATAGTTGCTTTGCTTTAGAAATTGTTTCATCCCAATTTATAATACCATTCTTGGCCTGCTCATTTCCTAAAAATATATTTTCTGCAATAGATAAATAGGGTATCAGGGCAAGCTCCTGATGAATAATAACTATTCCGAACGCTTCACTATCACGAATATCCTTAAATTGACATTCCTCGCCCTTAAAAAATATCTTACCCTCATAGGACCCATACGGATACACACCGCTTAATACCTTCATTAAGGTAGATTTCCCCGCGCCATTTTCGCCAACCAGGGCATGTATTTCGTCGTCGAAAACTGTCAGGCTGACCCGATCCAGGACTCGTACACCAATAAAATTTTTGGTGATGTCTTTCATTTCCAGTATAATTTCAGCCATTAGTACTGTCCTTACTGTTTATTCATCGCAACGTACACATAGGGCACACCGATAAGCTTTACCGATGTACCCAAGACTATTATACCCTATTATTTCAACTGGTCTTCGGTATAATAACCGCTGCCAATTAACACCTGTTTGTAATTCGAAATATCAACTGATACTGGTTCACACAAATAAGAAGGCACAACCTTTACGCCATTGTTATAGGTCTTAGTGTCATTCACTTCTGCGGGTTTCCCCTGAAGAACCGCATCAACCATATTTGCAGCCTTTTCCGCGAGCACCCGGGTATCTTTAAATACCGTATGGGCCTGTTCGCCAGCAATAATCGATTTTACAGAGGGAAGTTCTGCGTCCTGACCGGTAACAATAGGGAGCTTTTTGCCACCACGACCATAACCGGAACTCTTTAATGCGGAAAGGATACCAATAGAAATACCATCATAGGGGGATAACACCGCATCTACATTGGCTGAGGTATAGTAAACGGTAAGAATATTATCCATCCGCTGTTGAGCGGTTGCACCATCCCAGCGGAGGGTGGCAACTTTTGCGAACTCAATCTGGCTGGAACGCACCACCAATTTTCCGCTCTTAATATAGGGATTCAGCTGATCCATTGCGCCGTTATAAAAGAAATAGGCGTTATTATCGTCGGGAGATCCGGCAAAGATTTCAATATAATAGCCCCTTTCCTTCTTTTAGCCCGAGCTTCTCAACAATATAACCACCCTGCTGTACACCGACCTTATAATTATCAAAGGTTGCATAATAATCCACATAGGGACTGTTGCGAATAAGCCGATCATAAGCGATGACAGGAATCTTTGCTGCGGCAGCTTTCTTTAACACATTGGTTAACGATTCACCATCGATGGACGCAATAACCAAGCAATTAACACCCTTGGTGATCATGTTTTCCAGCTGGGCAATTTGAGCATCAATGTTATCTTCTGCATATTGAAGATCCACCTTATAGCCTCGCCCTTCCAGAATCTTCCTCATATTCCCGCCGTCCTGGATCCACCGTTGAGAAGACTGGGTTGGCATGGCAATACCTACATAAAACTGCTTCCCACCTGCAGCCTGCTGACCATTGGCGAATGCGCCTACCGCGAGTAGAGAACCGACCAGTACAATACTGGCAAGTCGTACGAATTCCTTCATACAAAACTCCTTTTAAAGTGATTTGATTGTTTTAGACTGAAACGTTAAATGTTATCGTACACGCTCAATCTAAAACTTCCGTTTGTGATTAAAGCGTACATCTACTTTTCAAATCTGTCAAATAAAAAACGCGTTAACGTACACTTTTTTTCAAAACAAAGATTGCTAAGTACCCTATTTGGGTTGTATGATGGAACTACTAAGGAGTATTGCGTGTTTGCCCTTGAACGACATCGAGTGATTCGAAACTATCTGCTTGAACATAAACAGGTAGATGTCCGCACTCTTACCGAACTACTCTCCGTTTCAGAAGTAACCATCCGTCGAGATTTAGAAAAACTGGAAGAAGACCGCTTTTTAGTAAGGACCCACGGGGGCGCGCTTCTGGTTGAAGCAATTCGCGAACCACAGACCATCAGTATATCCAATAAAACCCTTGAAGCGATTGATATAGGAAGGACCGCAGAACGATTAATTCAACCAGGAGATACGATTCTGATTCTTTCGGGTGATCATTGTATGGCAATGACACAGGCTATTAAAGCAATTTCCCCACTTGTAGTTTTAACAAATGATCTATCTATTGCCATGGAACTTGGAAATCATAAAAACAAACAGGTAGTTTTGCTTGGGGGAGATTTATCGTCAAAGGAATCAGCCGTATATGGGGCCCTGACATTGGATGATATGAAACGATTCCATGTTAATAGAATGTTTATAACCATAGACGGTTTTAGTGACCATTTTGAACTATCCGTATCATCCCAGGAAAAGGCGTTTTTAATCAGAGAAGCAAGAAATAATGCAGAAGAGCTCATTATTCTCTGCAGTGCGGATAATTTTAATCGTCACGCCTTTTATTCCTTTGGAACAGCGAAAAGTGGTGATACAATCATAACCGACCGTAAAATTTCAGATAGTTTAAAACAGCAGCTATTCGAGGCTAATCTTCGGTTGTTTACTACTGTAGACATTTATGAAGGGCCCAAACATGGATAACCAGCCAATAATTAAACTAGAACAGATTTGCCAAAAAATTTCTGAAGAGTTTTCCCTCTCTCATATCTTTCTTGAGCTGCATCCAGGAAAGGTTCATGTACTTATCGGAGAAAATGGTTCCGGTAAAACCTGCCTCCTACAAATTATTGCAGGCCTTACAAAGGCGGATTCAGGCCAAATACACTTTATACGTAATAAAATTAACACCCTCTATCTTCCACAGGAACCACAGGTATTTGAAAATCTCTCTGTTGCTGAAAACGTATTTTTCAGCTCCTATCCACTATCCTGGAATGGGTCTATTAATTTTCTAAAAATTAGTAAAATAACCAGGATACTATTTAATGACCTTGGCATAGATCTTAAACCGCAGACCCTGGTACGCCAGCTGGGTTATGCTCAACGACAATTGTTATCTGCAGCAAAGGCATTAGTATTTAATTGGGATGTGGTTATTTTCGATGAACCATCTGCGGCCCTTGGAGAACCGGAACGGCTGATACTTTTTAACATAATCCAGAAGGTCAAAGAAAAGGGAACCAGTGTACTGTATGTAACCCACCGTCTCGATGAACTATTTAAAATTGGAGATGAAGTTTCAGTAATACGACAGGGAACCATTCTTGGAACAAAATCCGTTTCAGCAATTGACAAACGAAGCATCGTCAGGTTGATGACCGGAAAATCTCTTCTAGAACGATATCCACGTTTTGAACGGCCCCTGGGGAATCCATTACTTCAGGTTGAACATCTTTCCTGTTCACCTATTTTAAATGATATCTCCTTCTCACTTTACAAAAAAGAAATCCTTGGTATTACCGGCCTTATGGGTTCGGGTCGTACAAAACTTGCCCACTGTCTGTTTGGCGAAGAACCCATTTCATCCGGAAAGATCATGCTATACGGAAAAGAAATCAGCCTTTACTCGCCTATCGACGCTTTAAAGAATGGGATAGCCCTGATCCCTGAAGATCGCAGTATCAATTCAATTTTGCATTATCAAAATTTACTATTAAATATTACTATCGCATCATTAGATCGATTTAAGGGACTTACGGGGCTCCAAACCGGAAGAATGTTTCACACTGTGCGAAAATACAGCGATCACATCGGTATTAAAACCGGTAATGTGAATGACTATCCTGATTCCTATTCTGGGGGAAACCAGCAGAAAGTCGCCCTCGCCCGCTGGCTGGCTTACCGGGCGGACATTTATATTTTTGATGAACCCAGCCGGGGCATCGATGTCTCTTCCAAAATCGATCTGTACAATGCAATAAATGATATTGTTGTGAAAAATGGTTCGGTTATTCTGATTTCCTCCGATATTGAAGAAATTATTGGTATGTGTGATAGGATTCTCGTTCTAACCGCCGGTACTATCGTTGCAGAAATTAATCATAAAGAAGCAACCCCGGAGCGTATTTTAAAATACGCAACCCGGGGTTAGTAGTAAAAGGTTACCGATCGATTTGTTGGCCGTAATAGGCATGGGCACCATGCTTTCGGTCATAATGTTTCTGTACAATGTATGCCGGGAGACCCACTATCCTCGGATTCAATACACCGGTTACATATGCCATCTTACAAATCTCCTCCAACACTGCCGCATGGTAGACCGATTTTGCCGCGGAAGGGCCCCAGGTAAAGGGACCATGGCCCGCCACAAGCACCATGGGAATTTCCTGAGGATCCAGCTTTTGCTTCCGAAAGGTATCTACAATGAGGTTACCTGTCTCCTCTTCGTAATCCCGTGCGAGGGCATCCTGGCTTATATAATCCGTACAGGGAATTGGATGGATACAGTGATCCGCATGGGTAGTTCCCAAGACCGGTACAGACCTGCAAGCCTGAGCCCAGGCCACCGCATAGGTAGAATGGGTATGGGTAACACCGGCAATTCCAGGAAAAGAGCGGTACAAAATGAGGTGAGTTTTGGTGTCCGATGAAGGATTGAGGCTCCCATCAACCTTTTTCCCCTCCAGGTCCACAATGACCATGTCCGCAGCCTTGAGGTCCTCATAGGCAACCCCCGAGGGTTTTATCGCAAAAACCGCCCGATCTGCATCAAAGGCCGAAACGTTTCCCCAGGTATACAATGCAAGGGAGCGGCGCGGGATCTCCATATTTGCCTCGTAGGCCGCTTCCCTTAGGCTCTTGTAGGGATCCATGGCTCTACCTTACCGCTTTGACCAGTAGGCTTCTGCCCAGCGCAGTTCATCCCGCAGGCGCACCGGATCGGTGTTCTTGTTGATGACCACAAGCTCTATGCCCATGATTTCCGCCCAGTCCCGCAGATACTCGGTTCCAA
Source organism: Treponema sp. (assembly GCA_020216655.1). Classification (GTDB taxonomy): domain Bacteria; phylum Spirochaetota; class Spirochaetia; order Treponematales; family Breznakiellaceae; genus Gracilinema. The sequence goes on from JAIWNU010000177.1 coordinate 5,872, forward strand.
TAGCCAATGAGAATGCGGAGTGATGAGCTCCCCCTGCAAGGATCCAGCTTTCGGCCGCATCTTTCAGGTTTGGATAGGGTTTCCAGAGCACCCGGGCTACCGGCAGCTTCGGCATGGGCTGTTCAATTTTGATTGATTCAACCTCGTTGACCACCAGACGGAACCGGTCCCCCAGATCGATGAGTGAAGCGCAGACCGCGGGGCCCGAAGCGGCATCAAAGACCATACGGGCGGGGTCCTTTTTGCCGCCGATCCCCAGGGGATGCACTTCTAAACGGGGCTTTCGAGCCGCAATGGAGGGGCAGACTTCGAGCATGTGGGCACCGAGAATGGCCTCCTTTCCGGGCTCAAAGTGATAGGTATAGTCTTCCATAAAGGAAGTACCTCCGGGCAGCCCTGCGGCCATGACCTTTACGGCCCGCACAAGCTGGGCAGTTTTCCAGTCCCCTTCGGCCCCGAAACCATAACCCTGTTCCATGAGCCGCTGGACCGCCAAGCCAGGGAGCTGCTCAAGGCCATGCAGGTCCTGGAAGGTAGTTGTAAATGCCTTGGCACCCTGGGCTTCCAAGAAACGCTTCATCCCTAGTTCATACCGGGCCTGGTCGCGGATTGCCTTGAGGGCATCCTTATTCGACTTAAGTTCTTGGCCAAACTCATATTTGGCTTCGTATTCACGCAGGAGGTCATCAACTTCTTGTTCGGAAACAGAAGAAATGCTGTGGACCAAATCTCCTATTCCCCAGCCGTTTACCTGCCAGCCAAACTGGATCTGGGCAGCCACTTTGTCGCCCTCGGTGACGGCCACTTCCCGCATGTTGTCTCCCCAGCGGACAACCGTACTGTGCTGCCCATCGGCCACAGCCGCCGCGACCCGCATCCAGACACCGATTTTTCTGCGCACCTCAGGATCTTCCCAGTGTCCGACCACAATCTTACGGGGAAGCCGCATCCGTGCATGGATAAAGCCGTGTTCCCGGTCCCCATGGGCAGATTGATTCAGGTTCATAAAATCCATATCGATGCTTGCCCAGGGAATATCCCGGTTATATTGGGTATGCAGGTGCAGAAGCGGTTTTCTGTTTATCGCAAGGCCGGAAATCCACATTTTAGAGGGCGAGAAGGTATGCATCCAGGTGATGATACCAGCGCAGTTAGGATCCGCATTGGCTTCTTCGAATAACTTTCGAATTCCTGAAGGGGTAAGCACTGTGGGTTTTAGGACCAGAGTTCCCGGAAGCAGCGGGTCCCTCACCATACCGGCAACCATCTTTTTTGCATGTTCCGAAACCTGCGCAAGCGTCGCGTCACCATACAGGTCCTGGCTGCCAACCACAAACCAGAACGTATAGTTTTTTAACGTATCCATATAAAACCTCCTCTCTGTTCTGCAAAGAGCTAGATTACTTGCATATATGTCTAAGAAATACACATGCAAGCGTTATCGTACACCCACTTTTGTGCGTTAACGAACACGCTTAAAGAGTAAACCATACGAGCAGCATTGTCAAGAAATAGAGATGTTGATTGATGAATAGAGAAGATTTAAAAAAAATTTTTTTCAAACTTGACCAAATAAAAGTCCGACCGTAGAATGAAGCATTGGGCGGTGTATGGTCCAGCGAGCCTGTTTCGGCGGCCGTTTATTCATCGCTTTAAAAAAACAAGAGAGTTAATTAAAGAAGAAATTCACACTCTGCTATAAAGAAAATTGAGTTTTTTATTATATTGGTGTCACTCTTAGCGCGTTTTAAATCGCCATATTTTTTACATGCGAGCCGATGTTAAAAGTGTCCGGATTTTAAAATTAGCATTAAATAGCCCCAAAAATTATCATAATTTTTGTAAATATTTTAAATCCCGGCTCATTTCATCAACCTGTTAGAGGTTTTCTAAGGGACTCCGCACACCCCGTTTATTCCGAACCGCCACATGGGTGTAGATCATAGTGGTTTGAACATTGCTGTGACCCAGAAGTTCCTGAATGGTCCTGATATCGTAACCATCTTCCAAAAGATGGGTCGCAAAACTGTGCCGCAGCGTATGAGCCGAAGCTAATTTTGTAATACCCGCAGCAGAGAGAGCAAACTTGATTCGTTTTTGAAGTACCGAGGGATGGATATGCCAATAAGCGGTTTTTCCTGTTCGGGGATCCGTATAGGCGTTCCGCGCAGGAAACAGCCAAAACCACGACCATTCTTGAGGAATGTTTGGATATTTTCGTTCCAGGGCCTCAGGGATGAACACCCCGGTCAAATCACGTTTCCGCTGTTCTTCCCACAGCAGCTTGAGTTCATCAAGATAAACTTTTAGATCCCTGTGCAGCACCCTGGGTAAAACGGTGATACGATCCTTGCCACCCTTGCCTGAGCGGACTTCGATGCTTTCATTTTCAAAATTGATATCCTTTACCCGCAGCGAAAGGCATTCTTCCAGCCGCAAACCGCAGCCGTATAAGAGGGAAGCCATAAGCCGATAAGGATGCCGTAAATTTTTAAGAAGCGCAGAAACTTCATCTCTGCTTAATACTACCGGAAGCCGTTTCCTTTTTTTTGCCCGGCACACCATCGATAGACCGTTTATATCAATATGGAGTACGGACCTAAACAGAACCAAGAGAGCATTCAAGGCCTGCTCCTGAGTAGCGGCACTCACCCGTTTTTCCACAGCCAAATAGGATAGATAGGACCGCAAATGGTCCGCCGATATTTGAGGCTTTTCATCTATCCATCGGACTGCTCCCAGTTTTTCAATATAATCAAGAACCCTTCTTGTCCAGCTTAGGTACGATTTTTCTGTTCTTACCGAATAATGCTTTAATCGGACGATTTCCCGAACTTGACGCATCATAGAAGCAGAAAAAGCGCACCATAAGGCTCTTGTTTGAGAATCCTCTTCTGATACTGGCTTAGGCTTACTATTGTAGTTTTTCGAAAATTCCAGAAACCACATTATGGATCGCTGTGCCAGAGCAACCGTTTTTTCTGGCTTATGCCGGCTCAGATCATTAAGGAATAAGGCTATCGTTTTTTCCTGATTCTCCTTCCATGAAGGAAACTGAGACACAAACCGATTAGCCCAGTAAGAGGACCATTGAGCAGCAGTTTCATTTTGATGATAATGATTCATCACAAACTGCTTGAATTCATTTTGATCAACCAAAAGCTTTGCTCCTCCAATACTTATAAATTGATGAAACTATATAGGATGCATCTGGACAGGTACATTAAAAACTGGCGCACAAGTTCATTTAATTGAGCTGCGCAAGCGCTTTGAATGTTGTTTGCAAGGACATAAAATACTGCGGCTTTTTATTGTTTTTTCACCGCTTATACCGAAAACTCAATAAAAATTGTACAATAACAACACAGACACCTTTCATACTTATGCCGCCTCCGCATAAGTATACAAAACAAATAGTTAATACCGCTTTAATAAGCCTAATATTTTTAAAATAATAAACAATGCAAGCTGCGATAAAAAAGACTTGAATACCAGGGAAAACTAGGGTAGAATATGTTAGATGCACGCTGCGCGGGCGGAATATATAATAATGTTGAGTT
>JAIWNU010000178.1 GCA_020216655.1 Treponema sp.
TCCAAGCTTTAATAGAAAAGTTGAACCAGATTATTAGGGATAAAAATTATGATGCCTGGGTGCAGTATCTTAGCCCCGGCTACCTCGCAGAGTTGAGCGATCCTGAATTTCTTAAAAAAACATCCGAATCAACGCGGTTAAAAAACCAAAAAATTGTTTTAAATAGTGTTAAAGATTATTTCTTATATGTTGTCGTTCCCTCCCGTGCAAATGACCGGGTAGACGATATTGAATTTATTGGCCAAAACAGGGTTAAGGCGTATACTATAACCAACAAGGGACAACGTCTCAGGCTGTATGAACTTGAAAAAACAGCGGGGAATTGGAATATTGTAAACTAAGGTTCCGAGGAGGAAATAATGGGTGCACAGTATCGATTTGGCGTATTGCTTATAGCAAGTTTTCTTGTCTCTACCACTTTGTTTGCGCAGACCGCAAACAAGGGCAAGGAGCTTTCTGTAGAAGAATCCTATCTGCAGGAATCGGTGGAGCAGATGGTTATCCGTGAACAGGCCAGAGCCGACAGCAGGGATATGAAATTAGTGGCCCTGGAATATATCGGCGATGCTATTAAGGGCGGACGGGTCAATCCGGAAATTCAAAAAACCCTTGAATTTCTTGCTTTGGAAGGTATCGTATACCAAGCTCGGGAAGGCGGTGTCGGAAGGCTTGTCAATAACTATCCCGATGTCCGAGCCAAGGCAGCTCAGTATCTCGGAGAACTGGGTACCAAGGAAGCTAAAGACATTCTCGTAAAAGTAGTGTTGAGCGATCCTGAACCCATGGTATTGACCGAGGCTATTAAATCCCTGGGGAAAATAGCGATTAATGACAATGATGAAGTCACCACCGCTGTTTCTTGGATTGTTACCCGTTTTGACATTTTGAATCCTGATAACATTCTGGCCCTCTCTGCCCTGGAAACCTATGAAAAAATCGCCGAAAAGAATGGGGGAATCAAGGATCCTTCCGCAATTCGCACTATTATAAGAATTGCCGAGGGAAATTATATCCGCCCCGTTCAGGCCCGGGCCCGGGAGACCCTGAACACGTTGCGCAAATATACAGCCCAGCAGAATAATAAGGCTTCCGGTCAAACCTCAGGCCAGAAATAGTTACTTTTAAAGTTGCGATTACGTGCGGTTGCAACCGTAAGCAGCCGCAAGCAATCGCAAGGCCAATTTCAAAAGGCTTAGATGGGGATGTCCAATAAGTTGAGGACATCCCCTTTTTTCGCCCTTGATAGCTATACAAATGTTAAGTATAATGATGGTATGGGTATCGTACTGACAGGGACTTCGGGGTATTCCTATCATGAATGGGTTGGTCCGGTGTATCCTGAAGGCATAAAAACTGCTGAATATCTCTCCTACTACAGTACCTTGTTTCCTGCGGTGGAGCTCAATTTTAGCTACTACCGGATGCCGGAACAGGATCAGATAAAACGTATACTCGAAGAAAGCCAGCATCGATTGATATTTTCGGTCAAAGGTCATGAATCACTTACCCATACCATTAATCCCGATTCCTGGCAGGAAGATGCGGCCCGTTTTTGCAAGGCTTTGGAGCCTATTGCCGAAGCGGGTAAACTGGGCGCGATTCTGCTGCAATTTCCCTATGCGTTCCACTATGATGTGGATCGGCGGCGCTATTTGGACAAACTTCTCAAAGAACTTTGTTCTTATCCGCTTGCGGTAGAATTCAGAAACAATCAATGGTTCAATAATCGGGTTATCGACGCTTTTCGTCAGCGTAACATATGCCTTGTATCGCTGGATATGCCTGCCCTCAAGGGGCTGCCCCCCGTACTGGATGTGGTAACCGCACCTTTTGCCTATCTCAGACTTCATGGCCGGAACGAACAAACCTGGTGGGGATCCGACGGAGCGGAACGATATAACTATCTGTATACAGAGCAGGAACTTCAGTCCTTTGTGGAACGAATAGGGCTTTTGCTCCTCCACGCTGAACGGGTTTTTGTATTCTTTAACAACCATCGCCGAGGTCAGGCGGTGCAAAATGCCCAAAGCCTTCTCTCCTTATTGGAAAAATCAGGGATACCATGTACCGCCAGTTAAGCGAAAAGGCCCCCGGGATTGTACACGTCAATGTCACCGGTTTTGCCTCGGCGGTAGCCATGGCGCGGGATACGACATTGCGTGATAAGGTCTTTGTGGTGGCCGAACCGCGGGCCGGTCGGGCGGTCCTGTTAGATGTGTCCCCCCGGGCTCGAGAAGAGGGTCTTATGCCGGGGATGGCTCTTGCGGAAGCGGAACGGCGATTTCGCGCACTGCAGGTTCTCCCCCCAGAACCGAAAATGCTTGAAAAAGCCAGCCAGGAAATGGTCGAAGCGGTCAAAGCATTTGCGCCCCTTATCGAATATGTGCCGGGGGGACACCTGTATCTGGATCTATCAGGCACCGAACGACTCTTCGGTCCGCCCCAGGATACGGCCCTCCGGATACGGCGCAACATTATTGAACGGCTTAATATAGACCCGGCCATGGCGCTGGCCCCCAACAAACTGACTGCCAAGGTAGTAACCCGCACGTTGCGACCCGTTGGATTTGCGGCGATCCGTAGAGATGAAGCGGCAGAATTTCTTGCATGGCAGGATATTCGGCTTTTGCCGGGGGTCGGACCGGTTCTGCTGAAACTCCTGCATGCCGCGGGGGTCTATACCATTGGGGATCTGGCGGCGCTTTCGGATGCCGAAGCAAGCGTTCTTTTGGGGAAGCAATACAAAAAACTCCTTAATTCGGCCCGTGGGATCGATGCAGAACCGGTCCATGATTGCAGCCAAAGGCCCCCGTCGATAGAACGGCAACTATACTTTCAAGGAGCTGTAGCGGAACGAGAGGTGCTGCGGGGGAGTCTCATGGCCCTCGCGGAAGAAGCCGGCATGGCCCTGCGTCAGCAGCATTTGGCCGCCTGTGCATTGCGGCTCGAGCTCATATACGGTGACGGCGTCCGGCGGGTTGTCCGGAAGAACTTTCACAGTCCCCAATCCATGGATGACGCGCTGTATCAGGGAGCTGAAGCTTGTCTTAATACGGCCCTCGACCGGCGAGTGCGGGTCCAGATGATTGGGCTGCGGCTTGAACAGCTTGACCGGAACTATGGCGAACAGGACCTTTTTATCCCTGAGCACACGAATATCCGTACATGTCTTCAGAATACCCTGGATGCAAACCGCCGCCGCTTTGGCCCTGCCATTCTGGTCCGCGGAACTACCCTCTTAGCCCAAGGGTATGCAGGAGCCTTGCCCTTAGAGAGACCGAGAGGTTTACAGGCGGCTCGACGATGAACATACGGCTCGGTATCCAGACATCCTATTCTCTCTTGTATGGGCCGCATAATCCAGAAACACTGGTAGCTCAGGCGGCGTCCTATGGAACACAAGCATTGGCAATTATCGACCGGAACAGTCTTTACGGACTTCATGAATTTCTTGAGGCCTGTAAAGAAAGAAATATACAACCCATTATTGGATGCGAACTGACAAGCAGCGCCGGATCGGTAATTGTTCTAGCTATGAACAAGAAAGGTTTTTCCCGGCTCTGCGAACTGCTTACCGCCCAGGGGCCATACCGTTCAAAGGGAACAGAGATACCTTTTTCTATTTTAGGCCCCCTTATTGTGAACGCAGCTGCAAGCCAGGGCATAGAGAGCCAGCCGGATCTTGCACTGGTTAGTTCCGAATCGGTGTGGCTTGAATACCTGATGGGGAAGGTTCCGATTCTCTACGGGGCCTGCGGGCCAGGCTGCCTTTCTGCAATAAGATGGGCCCGATCTCACCAGGTCCCTCTCCTGGCTATACAGAAGGCGGCGTTTCTCTCGGCGGAAGACTATGAAATCCATCGAGTGCTCCGTGCCATAGGAACAAACAAGACACTGGGGACCCTTGACTCTGGGGACTGCATTACAAGCCGCGAAGTTATAGATCGGGTTCTGATGGACCAGCGGACATTCATCAACTTTTACCGTTCTTGGCCGGAGGCTCTTTGGGAGGCTGAAAAACTGGTAAACCAGATTCAAACCTCCGATCTCTTTGGCAGCCTTGTTTTTCCTGTTTATAAAACACAAGGCACGGAAAATCCTGAAGCCTTGCTGCGGCGCCTCGTTTTTGAGGGGGCAGAACAGCGGTACGGAGAATTATCCGACGCTATACTTGATCGAATCGAATATGAGCTGGGCATCATTATTCAGAAAGGCTTTGCATCCTATTTTTTGTTTATGCATGACATCGTTTCCCTTGCGAACCGAACCTGCGGTCGGGGTTCCGGAGCGGCATCCATTGTTGCCTACTGTCTTGGGATTACCAACGTGGACCCTATCGCGTACCGGCTCTATTTTGAAAGATTCCTTAATTTGTCACGGATGGATCCGCCCGACATCGATGTGGATTTTCCCTGGGACGAACGGGACCAACTGATCGAACAGGTTATTGAACGTTTCGGAAAGGCCCATTGTGCCCGGGTCGCAAATCACAACCGGTTTCATTTCCGTTCAGCCCTGCGGGAAACCGCCAAAGTATACGGTTATTCAGAAGTCGAAATATCCGCCCTCGAAGGGGAACTGCAAAAGAGGTCACTGGACTTGTCGGAACTAACCCAGCAAGCCCAATCTGAGTGGGCCGATGTGGTACGCATAGCCCAGCATCTCGAAGGGCTTCCTCGGGGCCTTTCTATGCATTGCGGAGGCCTGGTGATAACTCCGGAACCGGTAAGCCGCTATGCTCCCGTTGAAATGTCCGCCGGAGGTTTTCCTTTGCTTGCATGGGAAAAGGAAGGGACCGAAGCGGCTGGACTAGTTAAACTGGATCTCTTAGGAAATCGTTCCCTTTCAGTTATTCGGGACGCCCTGAAAAACCTCCTGGCCGATGGAATCGAAATAGACTTTCTACATAGAGATCCTACCCGGGACCAGGCGACCATAGACGCCCTTGCCCGGGGAGATACCATGGGGGTTTTTTATATTGAATCGCCTGCCATGCGCCAATTGCAGAAAAAAACAGGCAGGGGAGACTTTGACCATATTGTGATCCACAGTTCGATTATACGTCCTGCGGCGAATCGGTTCATAGAAGAGTATGTGCGCCGTCTTAAGGGCGGAGCATACCAGGTGCTGCATCCGCGGCTTGAAACTATTTTGGCCGAAACCTACGGAATTATGTGCTACCAGGAAGATGTATCCAAGGTGGCGGTTGCACTGGCATCCTTTAGCGAGGCCGATGCGGATGGACTGAGAAAAATTATCGCGAAAAAAGCCGGAGGAGCAAAACTCGCCGCATATAAGGATACATTTTATGCAGGCTGTATGGAAAACCAGGTTCCCTTGCCGGTAATTGATGAAATCTGGTCCATGATGCTGTCCTTTGATGGGTACTCCTTTAATAAACCCCATTCGGCATCTTACGCCATGGTATCTTTCCAGTCCGCATACCTGCGGGTGCACTACCCTGCCTATTTTATGGCCGCAGTCCTCTCTAACCAGGGAGGATACTACCACCCGCTGGCATATATCAGCGAATGCCGCCGTATGGGATTAGTTGTGGAAGGTCCAGATATCAATACGAGCCTGTACCAGTATGTCGGAAAGGAAAATCGTGTTCTTATCGGCCTTATGGCAATTCAAGGGCTTGGAAAAGCCACAGCGGAGCAGTTGGTAGCGGATCGGGACAAATGGGGGCCCTTCAAAACCCTCCAGGATGTGGCTAAGCGGCTCCGTATACCCCGGGACGAGCTTGCGGCCATGACCAGTGCCGGTCTTTTCGACAGTATCTCATCGGTAAACCGTGCTCTGCAATTTCGTATTTTGCTCACCGCCCAGTATAAAGCGACTGAGGCAGAGCTGTTTTCATCGACAGACCCTGGAATTTATGCCGGCTCCCCCGGAACAATAGTTCACCGCCCTATCGATGAACCGCTTGTCCCGCAACAGCATAGAGCGTCGACACTGGAGGAACGTATCCAGGAATTTGAACAGCTGGGTTTTCTCCGTTCCGGGCATCCGCTAGACCTCTGGAACTGGGAAGCGGCTATGACTGGTAAAAGCAGGGTATATGCAAAGGACTTGCATAACCATATCGGACAGCGGGTCCGTGTTCTCGGATGGCCCATTACAAGGAAAGACGTCTGGACCCTGCGCGGAGAATCTATGGCGTTCATAAGCTATGAAGATGAAACAGCCCTGTATGAAACGGTCCTTTTTCCCCAAGTATACCAGAAATACCAAACCATGTTATTTGATATCCAGCCATTTCTTCTTACCGGTATTGTGACACAGCAGCAGGGGGCGATCAGCCTGGAATTGGAACAGCTAGAAAAAATTGACAGCATGCGCCGACCCAAAAGGGAATTAAGAATTGCGGGGCACCGGCTGTGAATCAGCCTCGATTTTGCTATTGGCTGATGCACCGTCTTTCTGGAGTGTCCGAAGCCTCTGAGCATTTCGTATACGATAAATGTACAGGGCTGAGAGGTTATCCTGGGGATTTTTTGCATAACATAATTTGAATAACTTCAGAGCCTTTTCATAGTCCTTTTCATGGTACAGCCGGACACCCTGTTCAAAAATACCTTGTGTTTCTAAGAAATAGATCCGTTCCCGAGGTGAATATACGTCTAAAAGTTCATAAATATCACAGGGCTGGGACTTGCCTTTTACGAGAACCGTATCAATCAGTCTTCCATGAAAGCCGGCTTCCTGAAGGTAACTCTGCATATTTCCGGAAAGCAAAATCGGTACATTGTAGGTTCTTGTTAAGTTTTCGATACGGCTTGCCAAGTTTACCGTATCCGAAATAACCGTGCTTTCGATTCGCTGCTGCTCCCCAATTATTCCCAGCATGACGAGTCCCGTATGAATGCCAATACCAATTGAAATGGGCTGCAATCCGTAGGATAAACGTTCTTTATTATATTCGTTGAGTTGTTCCTGAATGGCCAGGCTCGCCTGCACCGCATCCTGGGGCATTTCAGGAAAGAGGGCCATGATTCCATCTCCGATATATTTATCAATAAATCCATGATGATTTCGGATAATTGGGCCAATCCTATTAAAGTATGAATTGATGAAATTAAAATTGTCCTGGGGGCTCATGGTCTCCGAAAGGGTGGTAAAAGAACGGATATCGGCGAACAGAATTGTAATGGAGCGCAGTACCTGATCGCCCAGTTTGATATCGTTGATGCTTTTTTTGTTCAGGAAGGTTAAAAACTCATTCGGAACAAAGCGGGACATGGATTTGTTAACCGTAGAAAGTTCATCAGAAAGTTGTTCCACCCGCGTAAAGGAATTAGAAAAAATCCTTGCGAGCGCAATGGCCTGTAAAAATATAAAACTAAATAGGCCCAAGGGCAGCATATAGGCCGTGGCGATAATATTTTTTGAATACAGGACATCATTAATTGCGGTAATGGTAAAGAGCAAAAAGCCTATTAGAATAAGGGCTGCATTTTCCCTCTTTCGAATCCAAGCAATAGTAATGCAGACCAGCACAAAAAGCAGGCCCGCAATAGCTGTTATTTCCATCGGAGTGACCAGCAAATTGAACAGTTTTAAGGGTAATGCAAGAGACAATAATGTAAAAAGGACCGCAGGAGCCAGCATTATTCCTAAACCGATAGTGGGAATATCAGCGGGAAAAAGCTCTTTGAAAAAGAGACCAAAAAAGAGGGCCCCAAGATAGAACACGCTGAGTTCTAATTTAATCTGAATCTCCCAAGGTACAATGGAAGTTAGATGAGAGAGTGCTATGGTCCCCGTTGTAATGACCCTCAGAGCTACTATGATACAAAAAAGACCGAAAAAGAGGGGCGACTTGTCTTTCGGTCTAAATAGAAAGAGCGCAATGTTATATAAACCGATGACCAAAATAGAACCAAACAGAAAGAGTTCTATCATTAAGGAACGGTTATAATAGTTTTGTACAGCCTGGGCCGTACCGAGGAGTATCGGTTTCCATTGCCCCCCATGACGGTAGTCCCTATTGGCAATAAAGAGAAAAATATCCAGTGTATTATTTTGGGGGGTAACAAAATACACGTTTGGCTTGAACTCTCCATGGACCTTTACAGGATTAATGTCAGTAAGCCCATTAGAACCAACCAATGCACCATTTATATACAGGTCATAGGAACTGACCATTTGGGGAACATAGAGGCCGTACACTTGAGAATCGGGTAAATGTATGGTGAGGCGATAGGTTGCACTTCCCTGGGCAGGAAATTGTTTTCCTCCATGAGAGCCGCTTCCCCAATAGCTTGGTATCGGAGGGTATGAATCTGGAGTTGGGGCAGCCTCAAGTTCAGCAGCATTGGTAAACTTTTTGTTCCACCAGAATGCCCATTCGCCTGAGAGTTCTACAGTTTTGAGGTCTGAAAACTGATATGAAGAAAGATCAATACTGTCGTTTTTTGCCTTTGGAATTGCTTGAGAAAAGAGAGAACTGGCACAAAATATAGCAACACACAAACTGCTCAGCCATCGTTTATTCATCGATCCCATCCTGTAATTTAGCAGTATAGATGTACGATGATATCATGATTTATAGATATATTATAGACCAATATGAAAAAAAAATAAAAAAAGGGCTATTCCCTGCAAGGAAATAGCCCAGTCTCATGAGAGATGCGGGACTCGAACCCACCACCTTCAGCTCCGGAGGCTGACGCTCTATCCAG
>JAIWNU010000179.1 GCA_020216655.1 Treponema sp.
GACCCCGCTGAACTCGATTTGCCCCTCAAAGTGAGCTTTACTATTCAGATCCGCAACGACGCTCGGGGCCCTATCAACTTTACTGCAGTCGGTTATGAGCTTTATATTAATAACGAAAGCCTTGTTGTTGGCAACAGCAGTACGGTAAAACAAGAAGGTCAGGATGTCCTTATTACAGTCAAAAATACCTTTAGCTCTAAGAAGCTGAGTGCCGCGGTAAAAGCCCTCTTTACCGAAAAGAAAGGAAGCTTCAGGGTAAAGGGGAGTGCGAGCATCAAGCTGCCAGAGGATATCAGCAAAGAGCCGATTCCTCTTGGGTTTGATGAACGGGGTACCTTTGCGCTGAAATAAGCGGTAAATGTGGACAACTTTTGAAATTGTTCACTCCATATTGCGGCGAAAATAATTTTGCGTTTACTCTTTTGGTATGGATGCGTTCGGCAATATAGAATTTGTCTATGATATGAGTCTGTACCGGCTTAAAGTTCAGGAGGAGCTCAAGAATATGATCTTTACCCTCTACCAAGAGGGCTCTTTAATCTATAAAGATCGAATCCCCCTACGTATATGGAAAGAACAGCACTTTACCCACCATATGTACATCAATATGGAAAATAAAGATTATGCAATCATTTTCACCCTAGGGCTCACAGAAGCGCAAAGTGTGGCATATAGTCTCCAGATAAACGGAACGCTTGTTGCGGGGGAGGAACCTCAGCGTCTCAGAGAGTTAACCGAAGATGCGGAGTTCGATATGCCCTATCATGTTTCCCCCTGGGCTCTATCGCTTAAGTATATGAGTCCCCTATTAGTTTTGATTATAAGCGATCTCATAGATCAAAAACAGCGAGAACTCCTTGAGTATTTTAGGTATGAAATAGTTGGAGTCACTGCTATTGTTGTTATCGAAATGGTGGTTCGGTTCCTTAACAAGGGCTGGAAGGCCCTTAGGGCTGGAAAGTTCTTAAGGTGAAACTGTTCCGGCAAAGATCCCTGTACCGCTCGAACTAGTAAAATAACATATGTAAGGCTGAGGAGTCCCCCATGCGTATTCTTAATTTTGGTTCTCTTAACATTGATTACGTGTACCGTGTCGATGCGTTTCTTAAGCCTGGGGAAACAAAGGCTGCAAAATCCCGTTCTGTGTTTGCTGGCGGCAAGGGACTTAATCAATCTTTAGCCATGGCAAAAGCGGGGCTCCCGGTGTTCCATGCGGGGAAAGTGGGAGCCGAGGGGGACTTCTTGGTGGATATTCTCAAGCAAGGCCGGGTGGATACGAGCTTGATTCGCCGCTCAGAAAAGCCCTCGGGGCACACTATTATTCAGGTTGATGACCAGGGCCGGAATTGTATCTTGCTCTTCGGTGGTGCTAATCAGGATATTGATGAGCCCGATATTGATGCGACCCTTGCTTCTTTCGGTGCCGGCGATTATCTAGTGCTCCAAAATGAAATTTCTCTGGTACCCGAAATTATTAAAAAGGCTAAACAACGGGACCTTTTCATTATTATGAACCCTTCTCCGTACACACAAGAGATTCTCTCCTATCCGCTTGATTTAATTGATATGTTTCTGATGAACGAAATTGAAGCTGAGGGTTTTACGGGCCTTCAGGAACCCCGGATAGCCCTGAATGCCCTCTGTAAGCAGTTCCCCCAATCTCAGATAGTATTAACCCTCGGTGACAAGGGTGCCCTATGGGGCCGGGAGTCAGAAGAAATTATCGAACAGCGCGCATATCCAGCTACAGTTGTAGACACCACCGCCGCAGGGGATACCTTTTCTGGCTACTTTATTTCCGGCCTTGTAGAGGGCTCTTCCGTTCCGGAGGCTTTGGATTTGGCATCCCGGGCCGCGGCTATCTGCGTAAGCAGGCCGGGGGCAGCGGATTCCATCCCGTGGCGGCACGAAGTGCGGTAAAAGCTGCCCAAAAAAATAGATGTTATATTGACGCGTTGTTTTATTGTTGCTATATTTTGCAACAATAAAACATTGTAGGAGGAACCTATGAAGGTACAAATTTTGGGAACCGGCTGCGCTAAGTGCCAGCTCCTTGAGAAAAATGCCCGCGAAGCGGTGCAGGAATTGGGATTAGCCGCAGAATTTGAAAAAGTAAGTAAAATAGACGATATCATGGCCATGGGGGTTATGATGACCCCTGCACTGGCTGTTGATGGCATGGTAAAGGCTGTGGGCAAGGTATTAACAAAAGAGAGTATTAAAGAGCTCCTTAAGGCGTAGGCAATGGCTAAAAAAGAACTGTCGCCGAATAAGGCATTAGGAATCGTTGCGCTTGTTTTTTTGGCAGCCTATTTTATTCCCTTTGATGCACCCCGTGTAGCAAGCGCTATACAAGAAGCATTTTTGATGCTCAGCGAGTACGCTCGGCAGCATGTATTACTCTGTGTGGTGCCGGCTATGTTTATTGCTGGTGCTATCACCGTTTTCCTTAACCAGCAGGCCGTAATACGTTACCTGGGACCAAAGGCTCCCAAGGCATTGGCCTATGGAGTGGCCTCGGTTTCCGGGGCTATTCTTGCAGTCTGTTCATGTACGGTGCTTCCGCTTTTTAAAGGTATCTATAAAAAAGGTGCAGGCCTTGGACCCGCGGTATCATTCCTTTACTCAGGTCCTGCCATCAATATATTGGCTATTGTCATGTCCTACAAGGTTTTTGGATGGAAGCTGGGAACTGCCCGTATGGTTGGGGCAGTTCTTTTTGCCGTAGTTATCGGTCTTTTAATGGAACTCATTTTCCGCAAAAGCGATGAAGAACGCCTGGCTGACGAGCGTATGTTTAAATATGAAAAAACCGAAGGTGAGCGTACCCTGGGACAGATGATTTTGTATATGGCCTCCATGATCGGCATTCTTGTTTTTGTGAACTGGGCCAACTCTAAAGGTACTTCCGCTGTGTGGGACGCCATTTACAATGCTAAATACTGGATTACCGCAGCCTTTGCGCTGATCCTTATTTTTGCATTGGTAAAATGGTTTTCTCAAGATGACCTCTATACCTGGGTTGTGGCCACCCGCGACTTTGCCCTCCAAATTCTGCCCTATCTTTTTGGTGGTGTGTTAGTAGCGGGTTTCCTCCTTGGCCGCCCCGGTCATGAGGCTCTTTTGCCCAATGAGTGGGTTGCAAAACTGGTTGGCGGGAACTCGGTTTTTGCAAACTTTTTTGCAGCCATCACTGGGGCCTTTATGTACTTTGCAACCCTGACCGAGGTTCCGATCATTCAAGGCCTTTTGGGGAGCGGTATGGGCCAGGGCCCTGCCTTAGCCTTACTACTTGCTGGGCCATCTCTGTCGCTGCCTTCCATGCTTGTTATCGGCGCTGAACTGGGCTGGAAGAAAACAGCAGTTTATGTCGCCCTTGTAGTAGTCCTCTCTACGATTGCGGGACTGCTTTTTGGTCTTACCGCATAAGGGCTGTTCTTATAATAATGAAAGCGAGTGATTGCGGCCGCTGCAGCCGCAATCACTCACTGGTTATAAGGTCCTATTAGCGTTTATAATCTGCTAAAGTTTTCTTCATGAGTTCATATACCGGTTTGGGCGCCTTGTTGCGGTCAAAGGGATGGGCGCTCCCGTATCCGGCAAAGGTCCCGGGTATCCAGCTATATAGATCAGTGTAACCCCAAAGAACGAAGGAAGAAACCTTTTCTTCCAGGGCAATACGGAGGAGATCCAGGTACACCTTCTGCTGGGCAGCTTCCTTTTCAGGCGTTACTGGCAGTTTAATGCGTACATCTACCTCGGTAAAAGAAACGGAAAGCCCCAGATCTCGGAAGCGCTGGATGTTTGCTCTGAGCGCTTTTTCGTTGACCGGTTGTTCAGCCAGCACATGGAGCTGGAAACCAACCCCGTCGATTGGCACCTTTCGGGTCACCAGGTCCTTTACCAAATTGTAAAAGGCATCTCCTTTGGTTGTTCCTGCGTATTCATTGTTATAATCATTTAAAATGAGTTTTACCGACGGATCTGCTTCGCGGGCTGTTTTAAAAGCTATATCGATATACTCACTACCGATTGTCTTCATCCACACCGAGTTCCGTAGTATTCCGTTGTCGTCAATGACTTCGTTACATACGTCGTATTCATAAAATTTGCCCTTATAGCGGGTGAGTACCTGGTTTATCGTATCCTGCAGAACGGAGAGGGCTTTCTCTTTATCGGTCAGGTTGTTGATGAAGGGCGGATTCTGGTTATGCCAGACGAAGGTATGACCCCTGAGCTTCATGTTGTTCTTTTGCGCAAACTCAACCAATTTGTCAGGATCGGACCAGTTCCAGAAACTTTCGGTGGGCCTGAGGTATTGGAGCTTCATAATATTTTCAGCCACCAGTATGTTGAAATTATCTTGCAGCAGTTTAGAATCCTTTGGATCAAGCAGATCACTGGGACGCACTGCTACACCGAAGAGAAACTGTTTGGAGTCTGCAACAGTTTTCATTGACTTGGGAGCACAAGAAAGGAAACCTATAACTCCTACGGCTAAAATGAACCAATATTTCGTTTTCATGTGTCTATCTTGTCATTGATTTTTAACTCTGTAAAGGGCGACATGTAAAAAGCAGTTTGCAAAAGGCTGTAAAGGTGGCATACTATGTGGGGGTTTTCAAATATGGAAAACAAATTGCATAAGATTTACTTTATATACGGAATCGTTTTTTTCATGATAAGTTTGGGTTTAGCATCCTGCGATAAATCTGTTCCTGATCCTAAAACAGCCTATGTCCCTGCTGGGTACCGGCTTGTGTGGCAGGATGAGTTTGATTATAAAGGCGCACCGAACCCCGATAAATGGAATTATTCATTAGGAGGAAACGGCTGGGGAAACGGAGAGGTTCAATTTTATACAGATAAGAGAACCAATTCGTTTGTAGACAAGGGTATGCTTACCATAAGGGCTGCCAATGAAAATGGGATGTGGACCAGCGCCCGTATAAAAACCCAATACAAGGCCGAATGGCTCTATGGTTATATAGAAGTTCGAGCCCGTCTTCCTAAAGGAACAGGTACCTGGCCAGCTATCTGGATGCTCCCCTCCTTTGATTCCTATGGCGCTTGGCCGCGGTCAGGGGAGATAGATATCATGGAGCATGTTGGTTTTGATCCCAATGTAATCCATACTACGGTCCATACCCTTGCGTACAATCATAAAATTGGAACCCAGAAAAACCATCATGCGGTTGTCCCCGGTGTGACTGAAGGCTTTCATATCTATGGTATAGAATGGAACGAAAATTATATACAATGGTACATTGACGGAAAGCCCTTTTTTAAATTTAACAATGAGCAAAAAACCTATGCAGAATGGCCTTTTGATAAACCCTTTTATCTCATTCTTAACCTAGCAATGGGCGGTTCCTGGGGAGGCCAGAAAGGAATCGATCCAAAATTAAAAGAGGCCCGGCTCGAAATAGATTATGTCAGGGTGTATCAAAAATAATATCCAATTCAGCTCCCGGTCCCTCTTTGGGGTTCGGGGGTAAGAACGATAGTTGGGTTTTGCCTTCCAAAAGCGAAAAAAAACTTCCCTGATAGATCTGGTTTAAAATTTCTTCCGCCAATCGTGAATTAGTTCCTGTTTGGCAGCGGAACCGTACGCTGTCTTTGTCTTTTAGATGATGAGCTTGGAGGCTAATCGTTTCGGAAATGGTGAATAAGCCTGCGAGGATATCGGTGATGCAGATAGCCAAAACTAAAGCCGTTTGAGTATCTGAGCCATGATGCAATGCTGATTCTTCAGGCCGGTCAAAAAAGGTAGTAACCTGTATACCATCAGGAGGAAGCCCAAATTCCTGTGGTGTAGTAATGAAGGATTGTAAAATATCATGCAGGCCCAATTCAGAAAGTCCTTCATCCTTGTCATAGAAATGGTCATCTAAAGAGGAGAGTATTTTAATACGCCGTCTCAGGCTGCTTCGGTCGCCTCCTGAAGCAGCGTCCATGTCAATAATGCTGAGCAGCAATTGATGAGTTGTTCGGTGGTGAAATTCCAGATTTTTGAGCTGTTTTTCTAGCTCCGATATTCGTTTTAAAAGACGTACCTGAGATGCCTGACTTTCTTCGAGGTCCAATTTGAGCTGTTCCATACTGTCCCCCATGGTTCCCCTCCCAAAGGTTGCCATTTTTATAACTGGTCCGCTCTTTAATCAATTCGCACTAATTCATATTCCTGCTTCCCAAGTCCTATTTTTTCGGCATAGTCGAGTCCAAGTTTCCAATTTGTATGTGGTTGGGCTAAGGTAAAACGGTCAGCTTGGTTTTCCTGGTCTGTGTGCCCAATACAGCTTGCAGGATTGATCGGAGCTTGGTTGACTAAATCTACCGAGGCTCGATCCAGTGCTACCGGGTCAAAGCTTGCGGCTATTCCAATATCCCCTACAATGGGCACATCATTCATACTCCAGCAGTCACAGTTTGGAGACACATTCATTATAAAGTTGATATGGAAACTGGGCTTATCCTTAACAACCGCGAGGGCATATTCAGCGATCTTTTCCTGGGCACCCACCGAGTCCCACTGGGGCTGGGCTGCATCATACATACACACCGCCACGCACTGGCCGCAGCCAACACAGCGGGCGTAATCGATAACCGCCTTTTTCTGTTCCAGATGTATGGCGTTCTGGGCACAATTTTTAACACAGATCCCGCAGCCAACACAGTGCTCCAAATCTATTTTAGGCTGCCCGTTGGAGTGCATTTCCATTTTTCCCCCAATGGATCCGGATCCCATGCCGAGGTTCTTAATGGCTCCGCCGAAACCGGTGAGTTCATGACCCTTAAAGTGGTTCATCGATATAAGAATATCGCTTTCTGCGATGGCTGAGCCAATTTTTGCGGTTTTGCAATGTTTCTGGTTGATTTCAATTTCCCGATACTCGGTGCCCTTAATGCCATCTGCAATGATTACCGGGCATCCAGTTGCAAGGGGATTAAAGCCGTTTTCAAAGGCACTCTCGATATGGTCTACCCCATTGGCCCGGCGCCCCTTGTATAGGGTATTACAGTCGGTCAGAAAGGGGATGGCCCCCTTACTTTTCAGGACCTGCACGAGCCTGAGTACATAGTTGGGCCGGATATAGGCCAGGTTTCCCGGTTCTCCAAAATGGATTTTAATAGCCGTTAATTTTTTATCAAAATCAATGTTTAAAAGGCCTGCTTTTTTTACCAGGGCTTCGAACTTGTCAAGCAAGTTTTTTCCCGGTTTAGTCCGGAGGTTCGTTACATAGACAAGCGGTTTTTGTATAGAGCTATTCATAGTATGATGATAGACGCACCCGTAGACTTTGTAAAGAACTAATCTTAGGTAACCTGAATAATCTAAACAGCAGTAAGAAACTTTGTGCTCTTAATAATACTCTACGATATTACCTTTGACTTAATTGTGTAAAAATACCGTACTGAAATGCCAAGTCCTTCTAATGGGTTTGCCATATCATGGCTCAGTTCAATACCGAAACTGTGACTGCCTTCGGTGTACCAGGTTCCGCTGCTCAGTCGGGAACGATACAGCAATGTATCGGGGGTCTGTGTAGCAGGTGTACTGCCATGCGAGATCAAGTTTATGCAGTGTTCCGTCGGTTTGGATGGTGTTATGCTGGCTTGCTTCGGTAGCGGATATACCTGATGGTGCGGTCCAGTTTATGCCGATGCGCTGCTGCCCCCGGTTGCTATGGCTTATCCACGAAGCGGCGAAATTAAAGTCTCCTTGGGTAAGTATGACAGGTGTGCTATCGGTGACAGTGAAAGGCAGTCTCAGGTAAATCGGGAATGATAGAGCAGCGTACCACCTGTTGTGAATGAGAATATCCGCCGAGGCTTGCAAAGAAAGTAGGGCTTCCCGGTCTCCTTGGAGCAGCGGAAGCATCGAAAACTCAGTTCCCAAGCTTGTCTGCCATGGCTTTTCATCCTGCACCGCAAGCCGGTTATGCTCCGATTCCTGGGCAAAAAGTACGTTGTTGATGAGCAGTACACAAAGTAAAATCCTTAAGTCTTTGTACATGAGCAAACTCCCTATTGTATCAGCGACAGCCTCTGTAAGGTTTCTCGCTTTTCCTGTATGTCCTGGACGATACGACGCAGTGCTGTTGTATTTTTCTGTTGATCCGACCGTTGTACTAAAAGGGCGTAGCCCTGCCAGCGAGAAAGAAGATCATCTCGAGAAAGCCAATATGTTCCCTCTGCAGATAGTGTCCAGTCTTTTTCGCAATTTGACGTCTGTTGGGTCATTGGAAATCCAGATCGTCATGTTGCCATATTCAATAACGCCTGTTGCTTAACAATCGATTCTGCCTTCGAGAATTGCAATTGCCTCCGGATGATCATCGCCATACTGTTCAACAATCTGCTGTGCATACGCGATTGCACTTTTTCGATCTGGCTGTAGCCATATCTGCTTGAGCCTGTTTGCAAATGATTCTTTGTCCTTGTGCGAAACCTTAGCCAGGATATTTCGCATGAAGTGAATCTTACACCGCTGCCACGACGCACCAAGGAATTCCTTCTGGATAGCATTCTGTAGCCCTCGGTGGGCATCAGAAACGCACAGCCAGACTTTCTTCAATCCTCGGTCTT
>JAIWNU010000015.1 GCA_020216655.1 Treponema sp.
ATACGACAGCCGCGTTTTATTTGTGCGCCTTCGGCGCACTAGGTGTGTATACTTTTAGCAACTTAGGCAAAAAAAGTCAAGTGGAGCAGCTCAGTTGTTTCATGAAATCTCAATGTTGAGCGACCATTCCAACCTTTCACTGCCTTGTATTGTCTTTACCGTTTTCCATTCCTGGGCTGCAATAGACAAAGAATCGGGGATGCCGGTACAGGGCTCTAGAGCGACATGGTGGAACCCAGAGAGGCCGCGGTTAATCCATAGTCCCAGATATGGAGCAAAATCTGCATCCCAGCGGAGTTCTAATCGGTCTCCGGTAATAGCATTTTTTATAGCGGCCCATCCGCTTGCAAGGGGACCCGCAAAACCCTTGACGCACCTTTCATCAATTTCGCCAGGGACTTGGCAGGCATCAAGCCTTATACCAGGAAAGGGTTCTGGATAGGACCAGATATCACCCCGAGAAATTGGAACCCCGAGGCCGCCGTCGAGCCTAAGGGAAGTAACCTCCCGGGGAAGTTCTATGATGTCCCCCTCTATAATAGTTTTAAGCGGATGCAAGGACCATATAAAAGGTTCTTCAGTCGTATTGTGATTTTCAAGGCTGTATTCGAAAAGAAACGAGGTTTCTCCAGTCATTCTGATAGCCCTGCTAAAGAACATGTTTGAGATGGGAAGCTTAACGGTAGATTTCAGAATATTATGCGAAAGAGCATCGGAATCCAATTTCCAGTTTTGATACCAAACTTCTCCATGGTCTGGAATTTGTTTTTCCCTGAAAAAACATCCAGCCACCGAGGGGATACATTCATCAATACCAGCCTGAGGACTTGTGCCAAAACTGTCTCCGGCCTCATTGGGCCATAGCCAATCTGGTCGGTCCTGGTGCCAGAGCCATTCCCGGCTGCTTTTAAGGTTGCGGAGGCTTACAACACGTCCCCCTAGTTTGGGAACCATCAGGAGTTCCACAGCGCGGCTCCGGATACCGACAGCATCAAACCCTGCGACTTTAGTGTTAAAAACTTTTGAATTGTTCATACTAAATGAAAGTATTAACAAAAAAACTTAAAATCGTTAAGCTGAGGTTCTTTCAAAACTCAGAGAGTTTTGAAAGAACTACCTTGAAATTCGCGATTTGGCGCGGCGGTTGCATGCATTCTTTATGAAACAGTATGCAACCGCAAGCTATCGCAAAGCCAATTTCAAAAGTGACAGACTTTTGAAATTGGCTCAGGCTATGAAAATAAAAAGCCCCGGCATATGAAAAACGCCGGGGCTGTACTCAGAGAGCGACTGTTAAAATTAGCTCACTGTTTAATTTTATCTTTTAAGGTAGTCATGGTGTAGCCATACTGGTCTTTCATGTCCCGCAGAGGTTTATCAACCGGGATATCCGCAGGGAGGCCCAGTTTCTGAATAACCTGTTGGGTGGAAACCGAAAGAGCCTTAGCTACATCCTGGATAGTCATTGTTCCTTCCAGTACAAAGTCAGCAGGGACCGTAAAAGCAGCGGCAGCAGGTTTTGCAGCGGGTGAGGCTTGCTGCTCTTGAGCCTGCGGAGCTGCAGAAGGTTCAGATGGCTTTGCGGCTGTATTGGTTGCCGCGCTCTCTCCTGCATAGGGAATACCTAGGATTTTTGCTACCGCGAAGCGAACTGTATCGGTCTCAAAGCCTTCAATGCCTGCAAGAGCAGCAGTATCTTTAAGTTTTGTGGTCTCAGGGACCTTTTTCATATCCAGTCCGAGTTCGCGATATAGCCGCTCGGTCTCAATTCCAAAGGCGGCAGCCACTTCTGCATAGGTTGATGAGCCCTTAATGTCCGCCACATTGATGGTTCCCTTGCTTGCAAGATCAGTCAGTTTTGGTGCGACGAAGCGAAGCATATTTGTTGCCTGTCCAATGAGGGCTGCACCAATATAGATAGCGAGTCCAATTATGATGGGAGTCCACAGATTAACAGCTTTGCCCGCCAAAGATGCAACCAATGAAGGTTCCTTTGTGGGACAGGCGGTTACACATTCCATACAGGCAATACATTCGGGGGAATTCACAGCCTGTACAGTCGAAACTTCTACATTCATGGGGCAAACCCGGTCGCATTTGAAACAGCTGATACAGGTGCTTTCCACCCGTTTAATTCTAAAAAGAGGGACCCTGCTCAGAATTGCGTTCACTGCTCCGAGGGGACAAATATATTTGCAAAACACCCGGTCATAGAACATGGAACCGATTAGTATAAGAATAAGCAGCACAAAACCGACGGCAAATTCGGTCCAAAGATCAGGGAAACCAACAGATAAATGACCAAAGGCAGCTAAAGGATCATAAGGCCGAATGACAAGGCTGGCGGTTGTCCAAGTAAAGTAAATAATTGCAGCCAAAACGGGATATTTAAGCCAACGTAAGACCTTATCAATTTTCGCGGGAACTACAAAACGTTTCTTATAAATTTTCTGTCCGATCCAGCCGAAAACACCCTGCAGGGCACCGAAGGCACAAAACCAGCCGCAGAAAAAACGAGAAAGCACTAGGCCAAGGGCAACGACGGCTCCAAATAGTACGATATTCCCAGGTTCAATTTTTTTGATAAACTCACCGCCAGCAAGGAATTTCATCAATGTTTCAAGACCCCCAAAAGGATCCAGTGCATCAATTGATGGTATCCCTTGCATCTTTTGATGTAAAATGGTCAGAATCGTTAGGCCCACAAGCACGATTCCCAGGGAAATCCGCCGCGCAATCTGGACAGGGTGCATTTTTTTTGCCATCTCAGTTCCTCCTTAAAAAAACTTCTATTTAGATCGTTCTGTTGCCTCAAGCTCAGCCTTCATAGCTTTAAAAGCATCAGCAGAAATTTCTCCCCGTGCGTACCGTTCTATCAAGATATCAATACCTTTGGTGACCGCTTCCTGTTTTGCATAATGGCCTTTTCTACCGAATGAAATTATAAGCCAAACTATAAAAACAAGCAAAATTCCAAATCCTACCCAATGCAGTACTGAAAACGATGTCCAGGGGTATGCGAACCAACCAGTACCGCTGTAGCCGTAAAAACCTCGTAACAACATAGAATCCTCCGTATTATGATAACAGCAATTTCTATGCCAAGAGATCAGTTTGATTTTATATTTTATGAAACATAAGAGAGCATTATTTAAATTTTCCAAATAATTCAGCAAATATATGTTATATAAATACTTATATATTTTTATATGTATTTAATATTTTATTTACCATAATTTTTTTAATTAAAAAAGAGAGAAACAATAATAAACCATAATAGCGAGAAAATATTTCTCTTTTTTTATGAATCGCAAGACGAGCGCGGGAATAATTTACCCCTTTATTTTCCGTTAGACTATGTAATACCGGCCTTCATTTTCTGCCACCATGCCTTCTTTTTGCAAAGACTCGGCGGCAGAACGGAGCCGTTCGTATTCAATTTCAGTCGATTGAGCTAATTGCTCCAGGGTTAAGGGACCAGTTTTTGCGAGACTGCGCACAATAAACCCCCGGGCCTCGCGAAGAGAACCCTTAAAGGGAGACTGTCGCGTATAGTGGGCGCTGCGGCGGCTTGGATTTTCGGTTATTTTTTTGAGAGATGCTCCATAATCCATCAATGCGTAATACCACTGGCGTGGTTTTTCCCTGTCCAGAGTCTGTTCTAAAATGGGCAAAAGCAAACTATCCGGGACCTTTTTTTCATCATGATAAAAGAAATGCAGGACAGCTGAGCGAATATTTGTTTCGATAAACACAACAGGCTCATTGTAGGCAAAACAAAGGATAGCCCCTGCCGTATAGGGTCCTATACCAGGAAGCTGCAAAAGAGCTTCCCTCGTTCTTGGCACCTGGCCGCCAAACTCGGTCACGATTTTTTCAGCCGCAAGTTTAAGAAAGCGTCCCCGCCGATTGTACCCAAGCCCCGTCCATTCACGGAGTACTTCTTCCATAGAAGCGACGGCCAGGTTTTGTGGGGTTGGCCATTTTTTCATCCAGCGATGCCAATATGATACTACCCTCCCCGTCTGGGTCTGCTGGAGCATAACCTCAGAAACAAGGACAGCCCAGCTGTCATCTATGTTACGCCAGGGAAGATCTCTCCCTTGAGCCCTATAGTTTTCCCAAACCGCCGCTTTGAATTCCGAAATCAAATCAGGGGCATAAAAGAATGGTTCTTTAGTTTGCATAACCTTATGCAGTCCGGGATTCCAAAAGTGCGTTCATCGATACAACTGCCTGTTTTCCCTGTCCGCTTACCACAGCGAGCTGCTGAACCATTTGTACAATGCTGGCATTTTCACGGACTATTGCATCTATTTCTTTATTTAAACGTTCCGAAATAGCCAACAGTTCATCAATTTTTAATTCCACCGTGCGGCCCTCTTTTTGCTGTTTTCCCGCTTCTTCACGAATGCTGTGGGCCGTATCGGACAAATCAGAAAGATTCTTTCTCAGCTGTTCCGAAGCGCCTTGCTGGGCCTGGAGGGCATTCCGTATTGATACAATGCTGTCCAAGGTAAGCCGTGAACTTTCCGAAACTTCAGCAAGAGCATGGGTCATACGACCATTAGCTTCTACGCTGGATTCGATCCGGCTCGTAATTTCTCTAATTGAATCCCGGATCTTTCCGGCCCGCTCTGCGGAAGCGCCGGCTAGATTTTTAATCTCATTGGCAATAACCGCAAAACCCCGCCCTGCAGCCCCGGAATGGGCTGCTTCTATAGCGGCATTCATGGCCAAAAGATTGGTCCGTTCTGCAAAATCTTCCACCGCTTTTACGATATCAACAATTGTGCCGGAGAGGCTTTTTATTTTATCGATAGTCTCGGTCATCTCTTGGGATGCGATAAGGCCCTGTTCAGCTGACTTTTTAAGCGCTTCCGCAGAGCGGGCGGTCTGTTCCATATGGGTTGCCACATCGGCTACCGCATCGGCCACTACAGAAACAGAATCGGCAGACTGCCTTATGCCTTCAGCCTGATGCTGTACTCCAGAGTTTACCCTTTCCAAGGAAGCGGTAAAATGCTGAATAGCCTGCCGGGAATCTTGTACCGCCCGGATCTGGGCCTCCGCACCCTGGCGAATCTGTTTTGCTCCGCTGGCCATTTTTTCTGCAGAACGAGCAGCTTGCCCAGCATCGTTATCTATTGCGGTAGAAATGGAGGAAATAGTCAGCGCCGTTTCTTCTAATTGGCCGATAAACTTTCCAAGCTGTTCTGTTTTTTGCCGGACATCTGCTGCATAGGTTTCTAAATCCTTGTACAACCGGGAAGAACGAAAGGTAAGAGATATAAATAAGGACAAATTAAGGCAGAAAAAACCGATTCCCTGCAGCCAGACCAGAGGTTTTTTTCCCTGCACCGAATAAATGACATCGTGGGTTCCCAGGCCTACCCCAAGGATTACTCCAAATAACAGAGGGAGCGCTTCCTTTTTACCTTTCGCTACAGAACGGATGGTAACAACTGCAATGAAGACTATACAAAATTGAATAAAAAGCAGAGCTGAATTAAAAACCTTACCTATGGCAACTAGATCATTGCTGGCACTGAGAAAAGCGATTGCGATGCCGAGGGGAGCAATAAAAAGCAGCCATGAAAACCATCGCGGCATTCGCAGTTCGCAAAAAGAAATAAAAAACTTAACAAGGGCCGCCATTGAAACACTTAAACCGGCTTTTGCGATTGCACGGTTTATCCCATAGGGCAGTACCGAAGAAGAAGCACCTATTTCAGCAAAATAGAGGGCTATGGCAAGGGCTGCCAAGGCATACCACAAATTCGGCATATCTTTTTTCCGAACCAACCATAAAGCAAAGAAATAGATGCCTATAAAGCTACAGAGGGCTGCTAAAATGGTGTACAGGGTGGCATTCATAAAGGTCACCACATTTTCTTCGAACCGAGCTCCCGCCTGGTCGGTTACGTCAGCCACAAGCATGGCAACCGAACTGGCAGGGCTGTAAAGCCGCAGGGCAAGCATGTTCTTGCCTGAGGTTTTAAGAAGACCGGGAGGAAGCAAAAAGTAAGCAGAATGGTTTCCGGGAAGAGAAAAGCGCTCCGATTCGGAAGGGAAAGCGCCTCTGGATGCGATCAAAGAACCGTTCAAATAGACTTTATAGGCCGCATCAAGCCTGCCTAACACAACATAATAGGGCATCTTAAAAGGTACGGCATTTAATTCAAATTCGGTATATAGCCACGCATAGCCGTCCTGAAGCTTAACTTCTCCGGGAATCGAACAGGGGCTCCAGAGACTGGGATCAAAATTAACCGAGGAACCATCAATGACATCTCCCTCCTGGGTTTGCCATTGGGAAAGGGCATACCGATTTCCGCCACTACTTTGGCCAAAAGCCGACAGGGATAAAAAGACCATCAGCAGTAATGACAGCATCCTTTTAAACAACATTCATGTTTCCTCTCTACAAAACTTACAAAAGGTTTATATTAAACAGCTTTCGGCATTTCTACTTCTTTTGCAAGGTTTCTATAATGTAGTCCGCAATAGCCTCCGGTCCCATATGGTCCGTGTCTATAATTATATCAGCAAAATGGTAATCGTTGTTGTCAATATTATATAAACGGAGATACCGCTCCCGATCCTGCTGGTCCCGTTCTGCGGTAAAAGAGGCTAAGGCAGCACGGTCTCCCCCTTCCCGCTTGTAAATGCGTTCAAGCCGCACCTCTGGAGATGCTTTAAGGTACACTTTAAGGTCCGCTTCCGGGAGCATCCAGATAGCCAGCCGGGACCCAAGTACACAGCCCCCATCCTGGCGTGCCAGTTCCACCTGTCTCCGGTCCACTTCCCGGTCCCACCATTCGTCATCCTTTGCCTTTTCCAGTACCGCTTCCAGGGTAAGCCCCATCTCTTGAGCCAGGGTTCGGAAGGTAAAATTGATGAACCGCAGTCCTAGCTTTTCTGCCACGAGCCGGCTTACCGTGGTATTCCCGCAGCCGCTTTTTCCGGAAATTGCAATTTTTGGATCCCTTTTATTCATTCTATATTCCTTAGTTGTTCCCGTACATTTTCCAGGGCGTCCTTCATGGTAACCACCGCCCGGCTCACCTCCAGAATCGGGCTCTTGGACCCAATCGTGTTCACCTCACGGTTAATCTCCTGGCAGAGGAAGTCCAGTTTTTTTCCCGGCGCGGGGTTCCGCTCTACCTCTGCCCTAAATTCCGCTAAATGGGCTTTAAGCCGGGCTAATTCCTCCGAAATCGTATATTTCATTAAAAGAACTGCGGTTTCTGCAAGAATCCGGTTTTCGTCGATGCTGTCTCCTAAAAGTTCCGCAAAACGGCTGCGAAGGTTTTCTTTAATTTGCGTTTCCAAGAGGGGGGCATGCTGCTCAACCACCGCAGAAGCGGCCTCAAGTTTGGCTATATGGCTCAGGATATCAGCCTCCGTCGCCCGTCCCTCCCGGATCCGTTCTGCTTCAAACTGGTCCAGAGCACCCTGCAACACCGGTTCAATAAGCTGCCAATAACGTTCTGGATCTCGGATTTTATCAATCTGGAGTACCCCCTCCATGCCGAGTATCGTATGGAGTTTTGGTTTTTCGTCCAGGGCAAGGGATTGGGCCAATTCCAGCATGGCCGCATAATAGGCCTGGGCAGCACTTTTATCGATAGATACCGATACGTCAGTGGCCAGTTCTTTAAGGCGCAGGGATAGCTCTATCTTGCCCCGTTCGCAGTGGGATGCAACAGCCTCCCGGATACGATTTTCCAGCATACCAAGAAAGGGGGGCAGATTGATGAACATTTCCAGAAACCGGTTATTGTACCCCTTTATTTCTACCGAAAGGGAAACCGTTTCATTTCTCAATTCCTTATACGCATAGCCGGTCATGCTCTTCATGATGCAACTCCTCGTAGAGGGCTTGGGCTAACTTCCAATTATCTCCGGCCCCCATGGTAATAAAAAGATCGCCCGGCCTCAGTTCCTGTTTCAGAAAGGGCAGCGCATCCATCACTTCATCAAAATAGTACACCTGGTCCCGCAGGGCCTGGGTTTTTTCAAAAAGGGTTCTGCCAGTAACACCACCAGTATATTGTTCCCGGGCGGACCCATAAATTTTGTGCAGAATTACCACATCTGCAGCTTTAAGAGAAGCGGCAAATTCATCGAGCAGGGCTGCGGTCCGGGTGTAGGTGTGGGACATAAAACTTACCACAATCCGACGCCGGGGATAAAAGGCCCGGAGGCCCTCCAGGGTTGTCTGAATAGCCGTCGGATGGTGGCCGTAGTCGTCCATGATGAGAATTCCCTTGGCTTCTCCAATGATTTCAGAGCGGCGTTTGCTGCCCTTAAAAGACCCAAGAGCGGCAGCAAGGGCCTCGAGGGTTTCATCTTTTACCGCATCGCTGGCTGTATATGTTTTATAAAGGGAAAGACTCAGGGCCAAGGCAGCGGTGGCATTCAGCACCGTATGCTTTCCGGGAACAGGGAGCCTGAACGTCATGGGAAAGCCCTGCAAGGTAAAGAGGGTACATTCATCACCATTCTCCATACTGCTTATTCGGTAATCCCCCTCTGCATTAAATCCATAGGGAACAAGGCTTATGTCCTTCCGTTCAGCGCGAAGCAGGCGTGCCACTTCGCTGGCACCCTCATCATCGGCACAATAAATAAGCTCTCCCCCCTGAGGAAGGAGCCGTCCATATTCAACAAAGGCATCCCGTATGGACTCATAGGTCGGATAATAATCCTGATGGTCACTTTCCACACTGGTCAGCACAATACGCCGGGGATGAAAAGAAAGAAAATGGCGCCTGTATTCGCAGGTTTCGGCTACAAAAAAACGGTCTCCCAAAACGAGGGTAGATTTCCCTTCAAAGTTGCCTACTGCGCTTCCTGCTAATATCTGAGCCGGCAGTGCAAGGCCCCTGAGGAGGGTCCCGGTGAGGGCGGTTGTGGTGGTCTTGCCATGAACTCCCGCAATGCCGGATGAATCAAAACGGCGGGAATAGGCTCCGAGAGCATCGGTATACTTGAGAACCGGCAGAGACCGGGCCACAGCGGCCTTAAGTTCTTCGTTGGTATCCGGGCTATAGGCCGCAGAATATATGACCATATCTACGTCGGGGGGGACATTGAGGGCAGAAAAGGTCTCGCTGTAGGGTATTCCTAAACGTTTAAGGATTTCATCGGTATAAAATTGCTCAGGTCGGTCGGAACCAGTGACTTGAACACCTGAATGCAGGAAAAGTTCCGCCAGTGCGCACATGCCGGTACCCTTTATACCGACAAAATGAACCTTGACGCTCTTAAGGTTTTCGGGAAGATCAAAGAATTCCATAGACGCATCCTATCCTAATGGAATGCTTTTTTCAACGTAAGCCGGAATGATTCCACACGATTTCTACTTCCCAAATTCACAATAGGCTGATACAAATAAACCTATGAATACCTTCTCCAGCTCCCAAGAGGTCTTTTCGTGGCTCTCCGGTTTTATCAACTTTGAACGGGGCCTTTCAGCTAAAGCCTTTAGACTTGACAGGATGCATATCCTTGCCGAACTTGCGGGTCACCCGGAACTCAGCGCCCCGGTTATTCATATTGCAGGATCCAAAGGCAAGGGGTCGGTGACTACCATGATCGCATCCATGCTCCATGAAGCGGGATTTAAAACAGGCCGTTATGTGTCTCCCCACGTTACCGAATATCGTGAACGGGTATCCCTGGCGGATCGTTTTTTTGATGAATCGGTATATGCAGAAGCAGGCAACGAATTGAAAGAGCTGGTAAACAGAGCGGTTTCGCAGTATCCAGCACTCTTTAGTCCCGATGCACCGGAAGGAGAGAGCCCTACCTATTTTGAACTCCTGACCCTTTATTTTTTTCTCTGCTGCCGGTCCGCCTGCTGCGATGTCATGGTGGTCGAGACCGGTATGGGAGGCCGCCTGGATGCGACCAATATTGTTGACCCTATACTCTCAATCATTACCCCCATTGAACTGGAACACACCCAATATCTTGGGAATACCATCGAGGC
>JAIWNU010000016.1 GCA_020216655.1 Treponema sp.
CATCGCAGGGGAAAAGGCAGGTATCATCAAGCCTGGCAAGCCTGTGCTCGTATCGGAACAACGGGACGAAGCCATAAGGGTTTTTCGGGCCACCGCGCTGGCCCGTTCCGCACCCCTCTGGTACCTCCCCGAATTGGCCGAAATACATGAGCTCAAGGTCAGTAAGGAGGGAACCGATTTTGTCATCAATATAAACGATACTATGCAAAACTCACCGCTCAACGATGGCAGCGGTAAAACAGCTTTTTTCATCAATCTGTCGCTTATTGGAGCCATACAGGCCCACAATGCACTCCAGGCTTATACGGCAGTCAGACTTACCTATCCAGAAATTAACCAGGAGATTTTACTTAAGGGTCTTAAAAAGACGCGTATTCCAGCCCGCTTCGAACGGATACGAGAAGAACCGGACATCATAATCGACGGGGCCCATACGCCCCGGAGCATAAAGCTCTGCACAGAAACCTTTGTAAGCCTATACGGCTCCGGCAATATCCTTCTTTTTGCCTGTGCTGCCGACAAGGATGCTGCATCCATGGCTCAGATTCTGCTTCCGCATTTTAATCAAATTGTCTTAACAACACCGGGGAGCTTTAAAAAAAGCGACCTGGAAAAAACAAGAAAAGCCTTTACAGATATACAAGATGGCTTTAATGTGGATATAGAGTGTATACCGGATTCAGAGGAGGCTATCCGGCGAACATTTATGTTGTCAAAACAACAGCACAAAGCAGTCCTGGCAGCTGGTTCATTCTATCTTGCAGCCGAGGTCAGGACTTTTAAGTTATAGTTATAAACAAGGATGTTTTCATGGATGATAAAGCAGCAGCAAAATATGATGAAGATGTAATTCGAATAATTAACCAGCTAAAAAACGAAATCATAGAACGCAAATGGGCGGAAAAGAAATCCCGAGATGCCCTGGACTACGCTGAAAGTATTATCGATTCGGTAAAACATCCCCTGGTAGTGCTGGATGAAACAAAAAAGGTAATCTCCGCAAACCTCGCTTTTTATGACCTCTTTAATCTCACCCCTGGAATTGTTTTGGGTCAAAATTTTCTAACCATGGCGGACGGCCTCTTTGATTTTAAAGAAATGCAGCAGCTCCTGGAAAAAAAACAAGGGCCAGAACCACAGGTCATTGATATTTACCGCAACTTTCATCTCATCGGCAGGAAATACCTTAAGGCGGCTATACAGGGATTGCAGTATAATGTCAAACACCTTCGCTTTTCATTCCTGACCATTGAGGATGTGACGGACCAAAAAATTGCGGAGATGAAATTACGGAAAGCCCTGGAAGATAAAAGCATACTCATCCGGGAAGTACACCATCGGGTAAAAAATAATCTGCAGATCCTTTCCAGTCTCCTCTCGCTGCAGATTACCACATTAAGCGATGAAAGCCCCTTTCAGGTACTCCAGGAAGCCCAGACGCGAATCATGGCCATAGGAGCGGTTCACGAAAGCCTATCGGACAACAGACAGGTGGGGAAAATACCCATCGAAGAACCTATCCGCCGTATGATAGAAGGGCTCGATGCTCTCTTTGATGATAATATCCAGGTTTCGCTAACTATCGATCCCATTTTTTTAACCATTAACCAGGCGACGCTGCTGTGTCTAGTATTGAACGAAATTGTCTCTAATTCCCACAAATATTCGTTCCAAAACCATACGGGTTCAGAAAAACGTATATTCATCGAGATTAAAGAACTAAACAATCAAGTTGTTTTGACCATTTCGGACAATGGTAGCGGTTTTGGTATCGGCCAGGACAGGCTTAAGTCCGAAGGCG
Organism: Treponema sp.; assembly: GCA_020216655.1. Classification (GTDB taxonomy): domain Bacteria; phylum Spirochaetota; class Spirochaetia; order Treponematales; family Breznakiellaceae; genus Gracilinema. The sequence continues at coordinate 1,802 of JAIWNU010000016.1, forward strand.
GCGATTATTCGCTCGGGTTCATATTGATAAAGAATCTCGTAGAACAGCAGCTGCTTGGTCAATGGAATGTAAAACGGCTGGGGGGTCTCATTCACGAAATAAGATTCGGTATAGAAGAGGATCAAACCATTCCGCCTGTTTCGGTGGAAGAGCTGAGTTCGTAACGGACCGATTCACCGGTTTCGGGATCTCTGAATTCTACTGCCCAGGCCTGGAGATGAAGCAGGTCTTTTTCGTGCTCTTTAAAAGTACCATGGGGATTATAAAGTTTATCTCCCAGTATGGGCATACCAATCCAGGCAAGATGGCAGCGGATCTGATGACGGAACCCCCGTGCTATTTGCGCATTAACCACAAGCAACGATTCATGCTGCGGCTCTGATTGTATTGAAAGTATTTTTGTCCTATAGGGCTTTCCATGATCTAGGCTTATTTCTTTGGTCTTTTTAACTACCACCACAGGCCGGACAGCTTTGCGGCCGGGACCGTAGGCTCTAAAGGCGCTTTCTACTAAGAAGGGAGCCTTACAGGACCAATCAATTTGAAACGGCAGGGGCGGACACCCAGGACCTGCGGCGTGTCCTCCCTCTTCCCTTTTTATGCACCAGGCCCGATAGGTTTTAAGAAATAGGCCGCCTTCTTGCTGAGCAGATATAAGGTCATAGGCTTCCTGGGTTCGGGCGAAAAGCACAAGGCCGTTGGTATCCGTATCAAGCCGATGGAGTAAACCGCCCTCTATGAGTTTTCTGCCCTTTATATTGCCGACCTCTGGAAAGCGTTTGACGCACCATTGAACGAGGGTATGTTCTTCTGTTGCAGTGAGAGGGGCCGTAGGAAGCCCCGGAGGTTTGTAAACCAGCAGGTACGCGGGGGTCTCAGCACAGACAAAAGGTTCAGATGAGGTCACCATCATAGACCTTGCGATAATACTCAATTACCGGCATACTTGCAATTGTGAAAAAGAAAGAAATTTTAAAAGCTACGGGCAGTAAATTTTTATTAACATTTCAGCTGTTTTCAAAAAACGAACTGGCAAACCATGCTGCCGCAGGGGCCTATGGTTTTTTTCTTTCCGCAGCGCCTGCCCTGCTGCTCATGGTCCTGCTTTTGTCCAACATTTTTCGTGTTGCGCCATCGGCTTTACATGATGTATTTAAAAGTTTCAGTAATTCCTATTTAGGTAGTTTTGGAATTTTGTTAGACAGCCAGAGCCTAACATCCTCATTTATTTTTGCTTCAGAAAATAAATTTTCAGGTATCATTACTATTCTTAACCTATTATGGACAGGGCGTGTCTTTGCACTGTCGCTGCAACGGGGCCTCCGGGTAATATACCCCAACCCTCCGGGAAAACAAAAACCGGTAAAAGATACCCTTATTCCCTTTGCCATAGAATTGGCGGCTATTGCATATGCGCTGCTTTTTATTTTTTCAAGCCGGGAAGCCATTTTATTATTTGAGCAATCTCGGCTGGGCCGCTTTTTCCCTTTGCTGCTTCCGCTGCTTCGTTTCATTGCGTTGATACTTCCCATTGTAGGCCTGGGACTACTCACCTATGGAGCCTATCGGTTTGTACCCTATAATCCGCCAAGCCGTATGTCAGCATTCCAGGGGACCCTGCTTGCCATAGTCCTTTATAGCAGTGTATCGCTTTTTTTTCAGACCCTTGTGAACCCAGACCGCTACAACTTGGTTTACGGAGCTCTCGGCAATGTGGTGCTGCTTCTGGCTAATGTTTACTTCTTCTTCACCTTCTTCTTTCTTGGAGCCCAATTTTCTTATGTAATCAATTCATTCAATGCGCTTTTGTTTACCCGCTTTAGGAAAATGCAGGCTTCAGGACCGCAAACTGGGAATAATAAAATACCCAATTTTGAAAAACACATATTTGGAAGTCCATCGGGGGAGATGAAAAAATATATCCGATCCTACGAAGCTGGCTTTAAACTCTTTGGTGCGGGAGAAACAGGTTCAACAATCTTTTATATCCTTTCTGGCAGTGTCGGAATCTATATCCAGGATGAAAAAGGGTCGCTCCAGAAAATTGCGGTTCTTAATGAAGGCAATTTTATCGGCGAAATGGCATATTTACTTTCCGAACCCAGAACTGCAACGGCAATTACCGAATCAGAAGCAATTATTATAGAGCTGCCGCCAAACGTTTTTGAACAGGTTTTACAAAATGATCCAGAAACGGCCCGCTACATTATAGATTCCCTTTCGAGACGTATTAAATTTGCTAATGACAAAATGAGGAGCCTGTAGGGATTTAGCTTTTTGCTGACCCAGCTTTCAGCTTTTTTAGTATCTCTTTGAACCTCTCTGGTAGGGGAGCCGAAAATTGTTCCGGCTCTGAGCGGCCTGGTAGGAGAATGCGAAGCTTCAGCGCATGGAGCATCAAGGTTGCCTGGGGGAACCGATGATCCTTAGCAGAGTATAGGGGATCCCCCAGTATGGGGCAGCCCAAAAAGCGCATATGTACACGGAGCTGGTGGGTCCTTCCGGTTTTAGGCCGTAATAGGACGAGGCTATAGGATCCAAATTCCTGCAAAACGCGGTACAGGGTTACCGCATGTTTTCCCTGGTTTTTAGTGCAGGTAAATAGTTTCCGGTTATGCTTGTCTCTGGCTATAAAAGTTTCTATCCTTCCCTTCGATTGGGGGAGCCTTCCCCGCACAATGGCTACATAGGTTTTTTTTGTTTGCCGCGCTTTAAACTGATTTGCGAGAAACACCAGGGCTTCATCGTCGTAGGTGGCAATAATGACACCGCTTGTGTCCTTATCAAGACGGTGTACTATTCCAGGCCGAAGAAGAACTTCAGCGGAGTCTTGCGCTGATCCTGTTTTCTCCCTTGTTGCAGCACCAGCAATTTCGGATAAGGGCATTTTGCCCCTTAGCATCCTCCTGTATAGGATCCCATTTGCAAGGGTTCCCCGCTTATTACCCGCCCCAGGATGCACCACCAGTCCCTGAGGTTTATTTATAACAATGACCCGGTCATCCTCATACAAAATTTCAAAAGGAATATCTTCGGGTACAAGATCGGTTGGTTCCGGTGCATCCCAGGAGAGACTGATTTGATCTCCGGGCACAACAATGCGGGATACTTTTACATCCTTTCCATTCACCTGTGCACAAAGATGCCTCGCCTTAACCTGTGAACGGCTTATCAAATTAAGAACCTCTGAAATATACCGGTCCAGCCGCATGCCTCCCTGGGCTTGGGGTCCAACCATTCCTGAATAGGTTTCCACAGTTTTATTCCTGACCTCCAGTCTGGTCTGGATTCCAGGGCTCTATTCGAATATCGGGCTGCAAAATGGGCGGCGCAGACTCCTTTTGCCGGCTCCGTTTATTCTGCACTAGTATGTAGTCCACCAGGGCAGCTGCAACAGAAAGACCGACAGCGACAGAAAAAGAAGCAATACGCTGAGTTTCGTCCATTTCTATGGCCCCGGGAGCCTTGAGGGGCCATGGAGCATACAGGCGATCCCAGTTATGGGTATAGAAACGGTATGAATCAACTGCAAAGGTGGTAAAGAACACCATGAATGGAAGGGAGCCAAAGGCGACAATTTCGGCACGGCGCAGATCAAGGAGCCAAGCGGGAAATTCATCCTTCTGGTAGGGAGCAGGCGCTATTTGTTTCGTTGTAACAGGCTGTGTATCCTTTTGCTGAGAAACGGCGAAGGGAAGCGGACCGGTAAACAACAAAAGTAACAGTAAAGTGCTCGCCCAAATTCGCACCTGCCCTTCCCTCATTGCCCATCTCCTTTGAAAAGTGCTGTACCTATACGAAGCAAGGTAGAGCCCTCTTCTATGGCAATTTCAAAATCGTTGGACATACCCATAGAGAGTATCTCAAGACTAAGTTCCGGGAAGCGCTGTTGCAGAAATCTTTGGGCCTCCGCAAGGGTACGAAAAGATTCTCGAATCTGGCTCACATCATGAGTGAAAGGGGCCATGGTCATAAGTCCCTTTAATGTTATCTGGGGATATGCCATGGCCTGTTCAGCGGCCCTTGCTAAAGATTCAAAGTCGGGATAACCCGTTTTTGAATCCTCTCCGGTATGAAGTTCTAAAAGAACTTCCATGGTCATATCCGCTTTCTTGCATTGCAGGGCAAGTTCAGCAAGCAGTTCATCCCGGTCAACGGACTGTATGCAAGAAAAGAGCTGTATCGCCCCTTTCACCTTGTTCCGCTGAAGACTGCCAATACAATGAAGCTCAATATCTTTTATATCATCCGGAATGGTGCTGAATTTTGCCTTGGCTTCCTGCACCCTGCTTTCACCAAAAAGCCGTATGCCAGCACGATATGCATCCTTAATCGCATCCATACTTTCGAACTTGCTTACTGCCATAAGCCGGACTTCTTCCCGTTTCCGTCCCGATCGTTCACAGGCCCGTTGTATGCGCTCTTCGATCCTCGCAATATTATCCTTTATTAACATAGGAGAGATTCTACCTCCCGGGATAGGGCTATAAAGGATTCAATTTCGATTTCTTCTGCCCGCTGCTGACCTTTAAGGCCTGCTCTGGCTATAGCCGCCTCTGCAGCCTCTGCCACATCTAATGACCCTCCAGTATAGCGACCAGACAAGAAGGCAAGAAGATTATTTTTTAGATTTTTTCTTCTGTTTGCAAAAAGGCTCCGAACCAAGGCGCGGAAAATAGGAGAATCTGTTTCAGGATTTCGGTCCTGCCTCAAGTCCATCCGCACCGCCTGAGAATCGACATGAGGCACCGGATAAAATGAAGCACCTTTTAAGACCATAAGCGGCTTAATTGAATAGGCTGAACTGCAAAGGACTGAAAAAGATGAATAGTCCTTAGTCCCTGGCTTGGCAAACATCCGTTGGGCTACCTCTTTTTGTACCGTCACCACCATTCGCTTAAATAAGCGCCCCTTCTCTATAAAATCAGCAAGCAGTATGGCCGCAATGTTGTAGGGCAAATTGCCGAGAAAATATGCCGCCGAGAACCCCGCATCCCTTTCTTTATGCGCTTCTTGAGGCCATGTCTTAAGCACATCGCCCTCTACCAAGGTAAATAGGGTACTGTCGGGAATGAGATCTCGCAATGCCTGGGCAAAACCCCGGTCAATTTCAAAGGCCTTCACCCGAGCCCCCTGCATAATGAGTTCTGCGGTCATCGCCCCCAAACCGGGGCCCACTTCCCAAACAAGCTCCCCAGGGGGGACTTCAAGGGCCTCTACAAGACGCCGCCTCGCGTCTCCGTTAATAAGAAAATTCTGCCCAAATTTTTTTTGCATCCCTAAACCATGCTCGTCCAGGTATCGTTTCAGGACCGAAGGGGAATTATAATCAATTAAAGGATGAAAGGGTTCGTGCGGTGTTTCCACGATATTGAAAATACACAAAGATGAGAGCTGTAGCAATACTGCCAAGGCATACCGAAACCCAGTGCAGATTTTTAAGTCCAAAAGAAAAATCGGAACTCATGTGCAGGAAAGCACGCTGCAGAAAATAAGTCCAAGAAAGGATCTGGCTTACTAAGGGACAGAGTATAGGTATAAATTGATGAAACACAAGGTAAACGATGCTTCCGATCATAAAAAATGATGCCAGTATGCTGAGAATTGCCCCTGCGAAAATCCCAATAGGATAGATTACACCAAATACAGCAATTACAAGGGGAGCCGTCGCTGTAAATGCTCCGAGAGAGGCTCCCAGACTATTTCCAAGGGACCGGGGAACTATGCCTCTTAATACATCAGCAAAAATAGGACTTAATAGTACAAGGCCTGCAAGAGCAAGGTAAGAAAGCATGGCGGACAAACTTGCCATCCCCAGAGGATCCAATAAGAGCTGTACTAAAAAAGCAAGGCCCACTATTGGCACTAGGGATGCGTTTATACCACTTAAAAAACAGAACAACATCAGCACATACATGATAAGAGAACGGGTTAGAGAGGGCTGAAACCCCGCTATATACATATAGATCACTAAAACAAAAAGGCTGAGAATCGCTGAAACACGCAAGCCCAGTACCTTTCGCAATAAGAAGGCTAATATACCTGCGATAATTCCTAGATGCATTCCCGAAAGGGCTAAAACATGGGAACTTCCTGATCTTCGGTACATTTCAGTAAACTCGCCTTCCAGATCATCCCGCATACCTAATAAAAGGGCAGAAGCGAATGCACCCCATAGCTCATGCTGTAAAACCTTTAATATGGAACGCCGTACATTAAACCGAAGCCTGTCGATTCCCCAGGGTCCGCTTATCTTCATAACATTCTTAACAAAAAAGATAGGCATGTTCGACTGAAGGGGGGAAAAAGAGCCTTCCACATACAGCGTACTCCCCTGACCGGCTATATCTTTGAGCTGTAACAAAGAAGCATCAAAGAATAATGAAACTGACCCATGGGATGAAATCCTTGTTCCCCGATCATCTTCACAAAAGAGGACCTTTGCTTGACCAGCAAGCTTGCCTGTTGCTAGCAGCCTGAGGTCCGTTTGCATCACCATATCGATTTTTTGTACGCTTTGAACAGGCAGCGGAGCAGCGAAGGTTGAGCGTTGTTCCATATTCAGTGCCGCAAGGCCGATGCAAAAACCAAGGGATAATAAAACAACGAGGCGAGAGAGGGCCCGGAGATAGCGCAGCGCTCTTGGAGACTGGCCAAACTCTAAAGCGCGACAAAGGCTAATCAACAGTACTGCAAAAAAGAGGACCCCCATGACAGGAAGAATTGACAATCTAGCAAGCCCGGTGGATCCCCTAAAGCCATAAAAAACAAGCGCTGCGCCTAAGGCGGTACTGGCGAGGGAAAAAAAGCTATGGCTGCGGGCTACCATTTGAGGCGGTTCATTGCTTCCCGAGCCGCTGTTTGAACCGCATCAGGATAGGCTAGATACCCAATGTACAACAGGTAGTCAAAGGCAACCTTATCGCCTATCGAACCCAGGGCCTCTATCACTGAAACAAGAATTTGCTGGTCAAAATCCTTTGTTCGCTCCATGGTCGAGTTGATGAGCCCAAGCTGTAATGAGAGAGCCTGAGCTGCTTCGGAGGTTCCCATCGCTCCCAGGCAGCGGATCGCTTCGATATATCTATCCTTTTCAATTTTACTGTTTGAGTAATCAGTTTGGACGCGGTAAAAATGCTTAATAGCCAGGGTAGTAGCCCTGCTCCACTTTTGCTCCGTGAGTTCCCGAACCGCAGTATAACGCATTTCATCTAAATATTTTTGATCCGCCTCATTAGGTGCAATATACGAAAGGGAAATATCGAGGGCATTTTCTGCAATTTCACCCCGGTCGGCGAGGGTAAAATCCTTATGCTGCAGGGCAGCTTTAAAAGCAGCAATTTTTTCCACCGGAGTATTTTTGCGAATCACGTCTATCAGATATTTTTTATAGTCTCCCTTTATGGCCCCTAAAGCCTGGGCTGCAAGCCGGGAATATTCATCGGGGTATCCGGCGATCATAGCTGAAAAAAGAACCGGAAAAGATGAACCGTCCCCCAGCTTTCCTAAGGTCGTAATGCAGGCTGATAGGACCGCATAATCGGGAATAAGGCCGTTACGGAAGACATTGTTTTGGTTTGAAAGGAACTGATTGAGGTTTTCTATGACCCGGCTGTCACCCTTTCCCAATACAGCCAAAGCATCTAAGACTGCAACCCTGGTCTCCGTATCCCGGTAGGCCATAAAAAGCCGCCAGAGCGCATCCCGATTTTGAGCTTCTCCTGCGCTTGCAGCAGCCCTGGCAATGGTGCTGGCCAGCCTTATCATTTCTGCATCATCCTTAAGAACATCCGCATACTGCAATACAAAATTCAATGTATAATCAAAAAAGGATCCCAGATTAGCTTTCATATCCGGATCTTTTATAGCATTCTCCACAACTTCCGGCTTAGTTGCCAATGCGGTCCGTATAAATAATTTTTGATAACTTTGCAGGACAGGGCTCACAATCTGAGCATGAATAGATAGGGCGCTTAAAAACAATACAATAAAACCCACATTACGCTTCATTGGTACCCTCCGGTGATAGTACGGCTGTTTTTTCTGTTTTGATTTCATCATCTTCAAATAGATAATTGTTATAGGAATAATCTGGTTTTACCCCAAATACTTCAGCTAAAATCCTGTTCCTCGTATTAAGAGATGGCGGCAGAGCCTCCACATGTAAAAGGGATCTGTTTTTTTCTTCATCGTATTCTA
>JAIWNU010000017.1 GCA_020216655.1 Treponema sp.
CGGAACGGACCGTCCCGTTCATCACAACAGGATGTCCATCAATTTCAAATTGTACCTTTATCTTAAGGCCCTCCACCCCCTTGCCGCCAATCGTTACTGCACAGCCCGTATCTGAAAGGTCTTCGATAATACAGCGGAGTCCCGGTTGGACTTCTATCTTTTCAGGTGGTTCTTCAGTTACCGGGAGATACAGGTATGCTGGCTTATGGGTCCGCGCCCGGATTGATCTGCGCTTTTGGGTTCTAAACAGGGAATCCGAATGGGCAATCTGGAGTACTATACTGCCTCGGGCCATGGCTTCATCGAGGACATAGGTGTCAAACACATACCCCGCATCATCCTTTCGCCAGAAATAGATAGCAAGTCGCCTGCCTTTCCACACTATGGATCCTTTTTGGGCTGGTACATTTGGTTTTTGAATAGTTAAAAATCTATCTGAATTGGCAACAACCTGGGATTTAAATACACCAACACCATCAACAAGCACCTTAAGTGGCTGAGTTTCACCAATCTGCCGGGAACTCGAAATCCCCTTTTTATACCGTGGATGCTCAAATTCTATCTTTTTTCGATATTCATATAATTTTGATAAAAAATCCTGGGTTTCCTGGCTTCTCACGTCTCCGGTTACTTCAGCTTTTTTTACAAGCTCTCCGATACAGCGATCCAGTTGTTTTTCTGACCAAAACAAAGTACTCGGATCTTCCAATTCAGCGCTAATGGCAAGTTTCCGCAGAAGCTGCAATTCTCCGAAGGAAAATCCCGCATCTTTCCCCTTTGCAAAGAATTCAAGCCATGAATAATTATTTTTAGAATCCTTTTTATAGGTAAGCAGTAACAGGAGGCTTATAGTTGCGACAATTAACAAAAGTACATATAACAACATTCCCTTTATAGTCTCCTCAAAATTATACCATACCCGCGGCTTCTCCGTTGTATGGCCTTTCTAAAAAACCCAGCACCTGCTATAATAGAATATACCTTAGCAAGGATAGACTGTCAAAAAGGAGTAGCCCATTTCTGCACTGGTTGAAGCATTTATTTTGTATTGGGCCTTTTTTGTTCCCAGCATTTCCATCCCGAGCGAAACCGCATCGGTTATTTCCTTTGTAACCCTACGGGAACTCTCCCGGATACTCTTATATGATTTACCGGCTACTGCTCTTATTCTATTCCTCTTAATAAAAGAAAATCGGGAAAAGATAACCGAAAAATTCGCAGTCTCACGCAACATAGCACTTTGGGCCATCATCAATTTAACCCTCATTCTTGCCAGCGCTTTTGTGATATCCCTTTTTGCCCGCTTTATACTGCCCTCCTGGAAGCCGCCCCTCATTCAGGCACCCAAGCTTCCGTCAGCCTGGATAGTCATGACCGCAGGCAGCTTTGCCACCGCATATTTAGAAGAAAGTTATTTCAGGCTCTATCTGCTCTATCGATTTGACGAAGTAGGCTTTACACCGCGGACAGGAAACCTGCTTTCTGTGCTGCTCTTTTCGCTATGCCACATCTATGAAGGCCCCCTTGGATTTCTGAATGCGGCAATTGCTGGTTTAATTTTTACCCTAGTATACCGAAAAACCGGCAGCATCCACAGCCCAGCCTGGGCCCATGGCCTGTATAACACCCTTGCCTTTTCATTAGCCATCTTATAAATAAAATTTGTTGACAAGTTATATAATCTTTTAATAATATATAAATATCAATATATGTACACTTCTATAATTACCAATAGGTTTTAGAGGTGTATCCACAGGAGTTTCCATGAAAGCACAGAAAATCTTATTTCTTATAATTTCTCTCCTGCTTCCTCTCTTTTCCGCCAGCGCCGCAGAGGGGGCAAAGACTGCGGCAACGGCTTCTGGGCCCCAGACCCAGGCATGGAAAAAAGCCCTGCAGGATACGGGTTTTACCGTATTCCCCGAAGCCCAGACCTTGCCGCAAATAAAAGTGCCTGGACTGGACGGAAAACAAATTGATATTAAGGATTTTGCAGGTTCCTGGGTGGTCCTTAATTTCTGGGCCACCTGGTGCCCCCCCTGCAAGGCAGAAATGCCCTCCATGGAAGAATTCTTTAAAACCTTTAAGAACAATAAACTTACGATCTTTGCAATTTCTACCGGCGAAAAGCCCGATACGGTTAAGAATTTTATTAAAGCGAATCCTCACAGTTTTCCCATCGGCCTCGACAGCTCAGGCCAATTAGGTGCAGTCTTTGCAAGCCGCGGCATTCCCACCACCTACATCGTCAATCCGGAAGGCAAGGTTATTGCGGGCACCATTGGGGGCAGGGACTGGATGGATAAAAAAACTGTCGAGGCCTTCAAAACGCTCATTTCAAGCGGCGGGAAAAACTAATGTCAGTCTTTTTTGAATTTTCAGCAGCCCTTGCAGCGGGGCTCCTCTCCTTTCTTTCGCCCTGTGTGTTCCCCCTCATTCCGTCCTATCTTGCCATGCTGAGCGGAACTTCTGTTAAGGACCTAAAAGAAAGTACAGGTGAGCATCCTGTTGATGAACACCGCAGACAAATCCGCCGCATCGCACTGCTTCGTTCTATAGCCTTTTCCCTAGGCTTTACCGCTGTATTTGTGATTTTGGGGCTTTTATTCTCCCAGGCTTCCGCAATGATCGGAACCTCAGGCCGCATCTGGGCGCTCCTGGCAGGGTTTGTCATTATTCTCTTAGGCCTTGATACCATTTTTGATTTTATAAGTTTTCTCAAAATAGAAAAGCGCTTTCAGATTCAAAAGCGCCCCCAGGGCCGGCCACAGGGCCGCCCCCAGGGCCGCCCTCAGGGCTATGTTTCAGCCTTCCTTTTCGGTGCAGCCTTCGGCGCAGGCTGGAGCCCCTGCGTGGGCCCCATGCTGGCATCGATTCTCTTTATGGCGGGTTCTGGCTCTCTTGGTAAGGCAGGACTACTTTTGGTTACCTACTCGCTCGGCCTAGCTATTCCTTTTATATTGACGAGTCTCTTCCTCGGCTCCCTGCAGGGGCTCCTGCAAAAGTTGAAGGAACACCTTGGGTCAGTAAAAATTGTTTCTGGCCTCATTCTCATCAGTATCGGCCTTTACATGATCCTAGGGGACCTGCGCCAGCTTACCGCAGTCTTCACCCGCTTTGGTTATCAGCTGCAAAGCTCTGCCGAAGCCATGCCCCAGGTTTACCGAATTGTTACCAGCCTCATGCTTGTAATCAGCGCGGCTCTTTTGTTCTTCTGGAAGCGATCCCCGGGAACAGGCCACAGAGCGCTCCGTATGCTTGGAACGCTGTTTTTAGTTATACTCGCCGCTTTGGAAGCCCTGGGCTTTATTTCCCTTATTAAGATCATCGCTGGCTGGATGCTTTTTCAGGGCATTTAATAGGATGCTATAGCCTTCTGCGGGAATCTACCTGCAGATAGGTATAGCGCTTAAGTCCCGCTTCGTATTCTGCCAATATTTTCATTCCCTCGTTGGGCTTTACCACATCCTTTTTAATGGCCTGCTCCACCTGGGTCTTTATAGACCGAATAAGTTCCGCAATGGCGTACTCGTTTTCTTCCAGCACCTCACGGATGGTGTCGCCCTCTATAATTTCATCAATATACCATCCTGCGTCCTCATCGCTGTCGAGAACAATATGGGCTTCGTCCATACGTCCAAAGAGATTATGCATATCCCCCAGGGTATCCTGATAGGCTCCGGTCAAGAAAACGCCAATGTAATAGGGTTTATCGTTTAAATCATGGAGCCACAGGTATTCCCGCTGGTCCTGATCCTCCCCGTCGCCGATAAAATTGTCTACCTTGCCGTCCGAATCGCAGGTAATATCGGCGATGGTGCCCTTAACTGTAGGTTCTTCGGTAAGCCGGGTAAGGGGTGTCATGGGGAAAAGCTGGCCCAGGGCCCAGGAGTCCGGCAAAGACCGGAATACGGAGAAATTTAAGAGGTATTGGTCCTTAAGGCCCGCCACAAGTTCCTTCATTTCCTCGCTCATGCGGCTTTTGCCTTCATAGTGGCGGCTGATTTCCGCAAGGATTTCCCAGGAAAGGGATTCTACCACTGCCCGGGACTGGAGATCCAAGTATCCCAGATCAAAGAGGCTCATGGCCTGCTGGCGGTAAAATACGAGATCATGGAAGGCTTCGTCATAGTGGCCCGCATCGACCGTTTCCTTTACCTCGAGAATGTCCCGGACAACCTTGGGAGCATTTTTGGGAACCACCAAATTCTTAATGGTATTAAGCTTGGCAATGCGGCCAAAGGCTTCCACGGCTATCATTGAATGATGGGCCACCAGGGCTCTGCCGCTTTCGGATACTATGGTGGGATGTTCCACCTTTTCTTCATCGCAGACATCCATAATGCCGTAGATGATGGTGTTTGCGTATTCCCTGAGGCTGTAATTAGCCGATGAAGCCACGGCGCTGCGGCTCCCGTCATAATCCACTCCAAGCCCGCCCCCCACATCAATATAGGAGATGGGACAACCCATACGGACCAATTTGGCGTAGAACCGGGCCCCTTCGCGGACACAGCGGGTTATCACCTGGATGTCAGGAATCTGACTTCCCACATGAAAATGAAGCAGGGTTACACAGTCCTTAAGCCCTGCCTGTTCCAATAGGTTCATGGCTTCTAAAAGGTCTACCGTAGAAAGACCAAATTTTGCAGCCTCTCCAGAAGAGGTGGCCCATTTGCCGGAACTGCGGGTCGCAAGCTTAATCCGGATACCGATATAGGGCCGGACGCCCATTTCTTTGGAAAGCTCAATGAGACCCTTGATTTCTTCCAGCTTTTCAGCCACCACGACTACTTTTTTGCCGATCTTGCAGCCCATGAGGGCAAAGCGGATAAACTCGTCATCCTTGTAGCCGTTGCACAATAAGAGGCGCCCGTCGTTTTTATGTATGGAGAGGGCAAGGAGCAATTCGGGCTTGCTTCCCGCTTCTATGCCGAGGCCGTAGGGTTCGCCCGCATCCATGAGGGTTTCCACCACTTCCCGCATTTGGTTTACCTTGACCGGGTAGACCCCCTGGTACCGGCCCTTGTAGCAGGCCTCTTCGATAGCTTGGGTAAAGGCTTCGTTAATCCGCTTTACCCGGTCCTGCAGGATATCCTGGAACCTGATATGCAAGGGAAGCCGCAATCCCCGTTTTTTAGCCTCTTCTATAACATCCACAATACGGATGCGGGCTCCGTCCTTGCAGGGTTCAACGGTAATATACCCCTCTTCATCGATAGAAAAATATCCGGAACCCCATTTAGAAACCCCATAGAGCTTGTTTGCGTCTTCCCTGGTCCAGGCCATCTAGTTTATTCCTTTGCTGCCGATGTGGATCTGTTCTCCGTCATAGGTAGCCAGTGCGGTATATATATCGGGACGCCGGTCCCGGAAAATTCCCCAGGCGCTTCGCGTCCGTCTGATAGCATCGAGATCAAAGGTGTGTACCAGTACGGTTTCGCTTGTCCGGTCAGCGGATTCTACGAGCTGGCCATGTTCGTCCGCAATAAAAGAAGATCCATAAAAAGTGATACTCGAATCGTCGATCTGTTCCTTGCCAACCCGGTTAGCCACAATGACGGGCACGAGGTTCGCTCCTGCGTGTCCCCGCTGCACAACGCGCCAATGCTCCATAGAATCGATGGATGCATCCTGCGGTTCTGAGCCGATGGCGGTGGGATAAAACAAAAGCTCCGCCCCCTTAAGCACCATGGCCCGGGCAAGCTCCGGATACCATTGGTCCCAGCAGATGCCAACACCAATAGTTCCGTAGGCGGTGTGCCACACCTTTACACCCAGATCCCCCGGATTAAAATAATATTTTTCCTCGTAGCCAGGTCCGTCCGGGATGTGGCTCTTGCGGTAAATGCCAAGCACAGTCCCATCCGCATCGATAACGGCAATTGAGTTATAATGAGCCTTGTTGGCCCGTTCAAAGAAACTCACCGGAATGACCACAGAAAGTTCCTTGGCAAGCTTTTGGAAATGAAGCAGGGCGGGATTTTGTTCAGGTTCACTTGCCAAATCGAAATATTCAGGCTTTTCCTTCTGGCAGAAATAGGGGGTCTCAAACAGCTCTTGGAGAAGAATTATCTGCGCGCCCTTGGCTGCAGCCTGTCTTACAAACCGGTCCGCCTTCTTGATATTTTCATTCCTGTCCCAGGAACAGGACATCTGAACTGCCGCAACGGTTACGTTTCTCATAGCATCTCCTTCTCGCTGTAGGCTTGCGGAATCTGCTGGGTAATGCAATGGACATTTCCGCCGCCTTTAATAATCTTCATACCATCTATGGGAACGATTTTTCGGTCCGGATATTGTTCGCGCAAAATGCCAAGAGCACGATCATCGGCCCGTTTAAGCTCCACATCGCCATCTTTGCCAAAGACAGGAACAATAAGCCCCCCCGAAACGGGATAAAAATTGATATAGCTTAAGGTAAGACTTTCGCCTCTGCAGGTTCTCCGGGGTGGTTCCGGGATTTCCACAATCTCAAGTTTTCGGCTCTGAGCATCCCGCGCGGTATTCAGGATAGAAAGGTTCTTTTTACTGTTTGGCATATTGGGAGAATCAGGATCGGCCGCTACTTGAATAAGCACCCGGCCGGGCTTAACAAAACAGGCCAGATTGTCCACATGCCCGTCAGTCTCGTCTCCCCACAATCCCCTGTCCAGCCAAATAATGGTAGATACAGATAAATAGGATTTAAGATAGGACTCTATTTCCGCCTTAGATAAAGAAGGATTCCTATTTTTTGCAAGGAGACACTCTTCGGTGGTAAGCAGGGTACCCTCACCATCCACATGGATAGAACCGCCTTCGAGCACCAGAGGCGCATCATAGCGGGGGAGCCTGAGTTTTTCTAAAATGAGCTTTGCAAGCCCATCATCTGCGTCATAGGGCTTATATTTTTCTCCCCAGGCATTAAAGCGCCAATTAATACCTGCTCGCCGGCCGTCCCGGTTAACGAGTATGGTGGGCCCATTATCACGAATCCATGAATCATCGTGGGGAAAATCCCACACCTCAACAGATTGGGGGAGCCTCTTTTTTGCATCCTGGAATGGAGAATAACCGCTTGTATCCTTACGAGACCTGGCGACCATATAGAGGGGTTCAAATTCCGAAATTGCCTGGGCTACTTCGACATAACCGGCCCGCGCTTCATCAAGGCCTTCAAGCCAAGCTTCGTCCCGAACCGGCCATGACATCAGGGTCCCTGATCGGGGTGCCCATTCAGCGGGCATTACAAATCCATCTTGATGAGGAGTTTTCATAACAGAAGCATTAATTGTTTTCACAAAACACGTTGTATATCATTCGGCTCGACAAAGCAAGTACCGATATGCCCTAGGTTGCTTAAATTCACCGTTCTACCCAGCCGGCTAAAACACCAGAACAAGATTGACCGCTGCAGTCCCCTTTCCCTGCCGTTCTTTAACTGCTGCTTCAAAGTGGACTCCCATATGTTCACAGGCTTCTGCTATAAAGGACAAATAGTACCACCCGAGCCCGTCGTCCCCATACGGACCGGTACCGTGCTCATACAATTCTTGCAGGCTCTTTTCTCCCAGGGATAACCTTCCCCGTTCATCAAACATTCGCTTGGTATCCTCAAAGCTGCTGGAACCGTCATAGAGGCTCAATTTGAGCCGATATCTCCAGCGGCCCAGGGCCCAGCGTTTAGAGAGGGACCACACCATAATAGAAGCCAAACCATGTGGTAATCGCTGTATCAATTCTCTACGTTTTTCAGGATTTTCCAGAATCGATCTCACTTCAGATGGTTTTGTCTCAGGGCCTAATAATTCAATTAAGGTTGAACGCTCCGCAGCACTCATGAGCTCAATAACCATAAGCGAAAGATAGTCTGCCAAATCTACCCTGTCCAGCACTGAATTAATAGCTTTTATAATATCCTGTTGTATTTTTTGCCGTTCCAAGGGGGCGCTGCAAAGCAGAACAAAGTAGATAAGAGGATCTACCGTATCAACCAACTCCCGGATAAAATACATGAGCCGCTTCCGTTCATCCTCTGTCCTGCGCTGATCGACCAGTAAGGAGCGAAATATAGGTTCGGTAATTTCTTTTTTTATACTCTCTATCGCATCGGATCGGGACTTTAATGCGTTTTTTAATTCCACCGGGGATACCGCATTCTGGGCATCCAAGGCTTGGTGCGGATGAGTCCGATTCCACTTTGCTATTACTTCGGTTTTCACAGCCCGATCAATAATGGTGGAATTAAAGTAACCATATAGTATAGAAAAAACAACAAGCCGCGCCAGGTCGCCTATTTCGCTTTTTACGGAACCTAAATCTGATACAGGAAATTCAGCCTTGTCTACAAAACCAGCAAGTAAAAGCCGTTTAAGCCAAGGAACGTCTACGATTTTTAGCTTAAACCCATACCGGGTATCCCCATCCGGAGTTTCGAAGGAATGCAGGCCGGTCGCTCTGTTTTTAAAAAAAGCAGCCCCTTCCTGGGTTAGCACAATTTTTGAGCGCAGATCGATGCAACGAGGTTTTTCACCCATAATATGCTTTGTTACAGCCTGTCCCTTACTCACCGTCGGCACCTCCGACCTGTTCCCTAATAATGCCATATCCTATTGTATCATGATGTAACGGATTGACAAGAGGGAAAAAATAATTGCAAATATATTCATAATTTTTGCATACCCATACATTCTGGAGGCCGCTCATGGAATACAACACCGCAGAGATCAAAAAAATTACCATGGATAATCCAATTGTCGAAATAGATGGCGATGAAATGACCCGGGTGCTTTGGGCCCTTGTTAAAGAACAGCTATTGCTGCCTTTTGTGGACCTTAAAACCGAATATTATGACCTCAGCCTGGAAAATCGTGATGCAACCGACGATCAGGTTACCCATGATGCGGCCCACGCAATTCTTAAACATAAGGTCGGTGTAAAATGTGCGACCATTACGAGCAACAATGCCCGCAAAGCTGAATACAACCTGAAGCACCTGCATCCAAGTCCCAACGCGACTATTAGGGCAATTCTCGACGGAACCGTGTTCCGCAAACCAATTATCGTACAATCTATACAGCCAACTGTTTCTACCTGGAAAAAACCAATAGTTATCGCCCGTCACGCCTATGGAGATGTTTATAAAAATGCAGAACTATCCATACCTGGACCGGGGAAGGTGGAATTGGTATATACCGGCAAAGACGGTACTGAACAACGGATTGTAGTTGCGGATATGAAAGGCCCCGGTGTGGTCCAGGGCATGCACAACCTGGACGATTCGATTGCAAGTTTTGCCCGAGCCTGTTTTCTTTACGCCCTGGAAGAAAAAATTGATATGTGGTTTGCCACCAAGGACACTATCTCCAAGATCTACGACGGCCGTTTTAAAGAGTTATTCCAGGAGATTTTTGAGAAAGAATTCAAAGACCTTTTTGAAAAAGCTGGCATTACCTATTTCTACACCCTGATCGACGATGCAGTGGCCCGGGTTGTTAAAAGTGAGGGGGGCTTTCTCTGGGCCTGTAAGAATTATGACGGCGATGTCATGAGCGACATGATAGCCAGCGCCTCTGGAAGCCTTGCAATGATGACCAGTGTACTCGTATCTCCCAACGGGGCCTTCGAATATGAAGCCGCCCATGGAACGGTACAGCAGCATTATTATCGATGGAAACGGGGTGAAAAAACGAGTACAAACCCGGTGGCCCTTATTTTTGCCTGGTCCGGAGCTCTGGCCAAACGGGCCAATCTTGATGGGAATGCTGAGTTGATGCAATTTGCCCAGAAACTGGAAATGGCGACTCTCAGAACTATAGAAGAAGGGGATATGACCGGAGATTTAGCAAAATTAGCCAATCCAGCTCCACTGCAAGTTTTGGATTCCTGGGAATTTGTCCAGGCTATCCAGAAACGGCTTAAGACCCTATAATACACCTTATATTATCGATATTTCTTGACTAATATCCTCTTTTCCCCTTATGGTACTATTATACATAAGGAAAGGAATATAGTATGG
>JAIWNU010000018.1 GCA_020216655.1 Treponema sp.
CTAAACAAAAAATCCCCGCAACTCCTTCCATACGAAGGCTGCCCTCCTATTTGCATATTATCCGGCAAGCGGAAAAGGACGGAGAAGAATATATTTCAGGGACCGTCATTGCCAACGAACTTAATTTAGAGCCCATTCAGGTCCGTAAAGATCTGGCAATTACAGGAATCATTGGAAAGCCTAAAAAGGGATACCCGGTACATGCCCTTATCACCGCTATAGAACATTTCCTCGGTTGGGACTCGATTCGGGACGGAGTGCTTGTCGGTGTTGGTAACCTGGGCTCAGCCCTCATGGGTTACCAGGAATTTCAATTCCATGGACTTAATATTGTGGCCGCCTTTGATAAGGATCCCAAAAAAATCGGTTCCACCGTTCATGGGGTTCCAGTATTGCCCCTTGATACCATGGAAATCCAGGTAAGGAATCTGGGGGTTACCATGGCTATTCTTACCGTTCCCTCTTCTGCCGCCCAGGAAACAGCGGATATGCTGGTAAAAGCGGGGGTAACGGCAATCTGGAATTTTACCAACGTAAAGCTTAAAGTACCCGATTCAGTGGTTGTACAAAAAGAAGACCTCTCTTCTGGCTATGCTATGCTCTGTGTCATGATACAGTCTAAAAAATTAGAGGGCAGATAAGACGATTGGATCTATCATTAGAAGAAAAAAACAATTACCAAGCGGAACTTTTGAGGAATCGACTAGCCAAGCGCTATAAACACCTTCGTAAATGGGCCAAACGGGTCGGTACAGATGCGTATCGACTCTATGACCGGGATATCCCAGAAATTCCGCTTCTTATTGACCTGTATGGATCCGCAGTTTCAGGGGCCCTCTATGAGAGACCCTATGAGAAGGATCCTGCCGAGGAAGAACTCTGGCTGGAAACAATGAAACAGGTTATAGCTGAAACCCTTGAACTTCCGCTCGATCAGATCTTTATAAAACAAAGGAGACGGCTCCGACAGCGGGACGAGGGGACCGTACAATATCAAAAAATCGATACCAAAGCTATTATTCGCCAGGTCCACGAAGGGGGCCTTACTTTTCAGGTTAATCTTTCAGATTACCTTGATACGGGGCTTTTTTTAGACCACCGAAAAACAAGAAGCCTTGCCAGGGAACAGGCAAAAGGACGCAGAGTTCTGAATCTGTTTTGTTACACAGGGTCATTTTCGGTCTATGCAGCCCAGGGAGGTGCTCTGCAAGTTGATTCGGTGGATCTTTCCAACACTTACCTTGATTGGGCTCGTATTAACCATAGCCTAAACAATATACAGTGCCAAAATGTCGATGTTGAAGCCTTTACCTCAGCACCCTACCAGCCGCACAAGAATCTGCTTATTAGGGCTGATGCACTCCGTTTTTTGCGTGAAGCTGTAAAAAATCACATAACGTGGGACCTCATCATCCTGGATCCGCCTACCTTTTCTAACTCTAAAAAAATGACTGAGACCCTTGATATTCGCAGAGATTATAAAGAATTGGTAGAACTATGCCTTTCCCTCCTCGCAAAGGATGGAATCCTCTTGTTTTCTACCAATGCCCGTTCATTC
This sequence comes from Treponema sp., assembly GCA_020216655.1. Classification (GTDB taxonomy): domain Bacteria; phylum Spirochaetota; class Spirochaetia; order Treponematales; family Breznakiellaceae; genus Gracilinema. The sequence continues at coordinate 1,559 of JAIWNU010000018.1, forward strand.
CGATTCGAAAGTGAATATTTTCACCAGCACTATCCGCAGATTAGCATTAAAGACATAACAAAGGCCACGGCAGACGAAGACTTTCGTGATAGGAAGGTTCGACAATGCTTCATACTCTCAAAATGAAACAAAGGGACAGCATCTCTAAATACCGCACTCTTTTTTTTAGAACTACAGCGATCCTCGGAATAAGTATTTGGCTGACTGCCTGTACATCCGCCCCTTCCAAGACTTCGAGTATAACAGAACCTGCAAAACCTGCAGCCACAAAAGAGACAGCCAGTGCCTCTCAGGCGTCGAAGGGGCAGAAAAAACCAGACACAGGCCTTAAAGACCCGGCTTTTAAAAAACTCAAGCCAGAGGTGCTCATCTACCTAGAAAAACTAGCCGATGCATTCTCGGCGAGAGACAAGGACTACATCCTAGCCCAAGCGGAGCCCTATTACCGCCAAACCTATTCGAAATTGTATGAAACGGGTGAATACCTGGCCATGCTGTACCGAATTGGCCCCTACAGTACCGAATCCGGCTATGGCGAAACTAAAAAACCTATACTCAATCTGAATGATATTTTAGGGATCACCTATACTGGTTGGGATGAATTAGGCCCTGTCATTGAAGTTCGAGCAAAGATTCTTTTTAAGAACGGTAAATCAGAACCATGCAGGCTTATTTTAATTTGGAGAGCCGGGGACATAAAAATAAAAGGCTTTGAACCCTAATAGGATTACCAAATAAAAAAGCTGTCTTGCACCGCAGTGCTAGACAGCTTAAAGCTACAGTCTTGTGGCAGCCCTTGCATTGCCAGTTTGCCGCCAAAGCTTGCCGCTTATTCCTTGATGTTGAACTTCTTCCGGAACCGTTCGATACGTCCGGCAGTATCAACCAGCTTCTGCTTGCCCGTAAAGAAAGGATGGCATGCAGAGCAGATTTCCACATGAATATCCTTTACAGTAGAACGGGTTTCGATAACATTTCCGCAAGCACAGGTGATTTTTGTCAACTCATACTTGGGGTGCAGACCCTCTTTCATCTATGTGTCCTCCAAAAGTAATGCTAATCCATTGCTGCGGAGCCTGTATTCATGGACCGCAGGAACGCTTCATTATTCTTACTTTTCTTCATCCTGTCAATAAGGAGCTCAATGATTTCTATATCATCCATAGGGTTAATAACCTTACGGAGGACCCAGATTTTCTGAAGCTCCTCTTCGGTGAGCAGCAGTTCTTCCTTACGGGTACCGGACTTTTTAATATTTATGGCAGGGAAAAGCCGCCGGTCGGAGATGCGCCGATCCAGGTTAATTTCCATATTGCCGGTTCCCTTGAATTCTTCGAAAATAACCTCGTCCATGCGGCTGCCCGTTTCGACCAGGGCGGTCGAAATGATGGTAAGACTACCACCCTCTTCGATGTTCCGGGCTGCGCCGAAAAACCGCTTTGGCTTGTGAAGGGCGTTGGAATCCACACCACCGGATAGTATCTTGCCGGAAGTTGGCACCGTCTGGTTATAGGCCCGGGCAAGCCTTGTGATGGAATCCAGGAGTATGACCACGTCCTTCTTGTGCTCCACAAGCCGTTTTGCCTTTTCAAGCACCATTTCCGCAACCTGAACATGGCGGGTTGCCTGTTCATCGAAGGTTGATGAAATAACTTCCGCCCGGACGGTCCGTTCCATGTCGGTTACTTCCTCAGGCCGTTCATCAATTAAGAGGACTATGAGGTACACTTCAGGATGATTTTTTGTGATTGCATTGGCAATCTTCTGCATCATAATCGTCTTACCAGTCCGGGGAGGCGCCACAATGAGGGCCCGCTGCCCCTTGCCGATAGGACAGAACAGGTTAATGATACGGGTAGATATTTCTTCCGTTACGGTTTCCAGGTTCAGTTTTTCGTTGGGATACAGGGGCGTCAGGTTATCAAAGGGAATGCGGCTCTGCGCCACCGAAGGATCATCATAGTTAACCGTCTCCACCCGAAGCATGGCAAAGAACCGCTCTCCCTCTTTGGGACTGCGGATTTGACCGTACACAGTATCACCGGTTTTCAGAGCAAAGAGCCGAATCTGGCTCGGACTGATGTAAATATCATCCGGTCCAGGGAGATAGGAGTTCTGAGGGCTCCGAAGGAAACCGTAGCCGTCGGGCAGGATTTCAAGGGAGCCATAGGCGTAGATAATACCGCCCCGTTCGGTATGGGATTTCAGGATTGAAAAGATGATTTCCTGTTTTTTCAGGGTCACCATGTCTTCGTGGGACATGCCATAAAAATTGGCCAGTTCCCGAAGATCCTTCATGTTTAAACGAGTGAGTTCGTTAATAGAAAGCCGCGGTTTTCCGTTATCCTGGTCATTCCGCGGTTCAGGACGGCCGTAAATATCGGGCATAACGACGCTCGGCCGTGCGAGGGGCGGAAAAGAAGCTTCAGAACGCGAATTGTAGCTTTCCTGACTGTTATGACTTCTGTCGTAGGTTTTTCGGCCCCGAACTTTTGGAGTGTAAGACTGGGTAAGTGTCGGTTCTGCTTCTCCTGGAACTTGTTCTTGTGGTACAGGTTCGGCAATTTCAGAAGGCTGGGATAACTTCTCTGTTGTCAGATCACCCTCAAGTGCCTGTTCTTGTACCTCGTTTTCTGGGGGTTCTTTTATAATCGACTCTGTTATCTCTGGACGCTTTCGCGGGCGGGTTCTTATAATCACTGTTTTTTCGGAACTTTCGTTTGATCCTTCATTGATTTGATCTGTTTCAGATACATCAGCTTTTGTTGCCTCGGCTGCTTCGGTCATTAAGCTAGAGTCCAATTCCAATTCTGCCTGGTTTGGTTGGCTTTCTTCTTGGTTCTCTTCTTGGGACGTCACGGTTCTTCGCTTTCTGATGATTGCCATTAATGTTCTCCGTTATTTCAAATACCGTTTCTACAAGGTATTGTAGGACGGGAAAATGGTTTATTATTTGATAGGTTACACCGATAAGCCAAAAATAAAATCCTGTACGATTATTTATAAACTGGAAGGCGTACAGATACTATAATAACACTTTCCTGCTCTGTCAAGAACTGGACAGCCTGCAGAATCAGCGGCCTTCGATATTCTGGAGCAGGAACCTCAACGCCTCTATAGCACCCTTGCTTCGTATCTCCTGCCGATCTCCTTGAAACTGGTATTTGTGGCTTATGGGGGAAAGATTATGCCGAGCGATGCTGATCCATACGGTACCCACAGGGGTTCCGAATTCATCTGAATCGGGACCTGCAATTCCGGTAATGGCCAACGCAATATCCGCAGAGCTGTGTCCGAGTGCTCCCGAAGACATGGCTTCCGCAATTTCCTGGCTTACTGGACCAAAACGCTGTATTAAAAATGGATCTATACCCAGCATTTTTTCTTTCGCCGAATTTTGATAACAGACAAAGGAGCCCCAAAATACAGACGAAATACCCGGAATCGCAGCCAAAGTATCAGAAATTAAGCCTGCAGTACAGGACTCTGCACAGACAAGGGTTAAATTCTCTTTTTTAAGGACGGTAAAAATTTGTTTTGCTAAAGTATGTCTCATACTTGTGCTGAGGCTCGGCGCAGTTCAGCCTTAATTTCTTCCGTAGGACGTGAGAATATTTCTATATAATCCTCTTTATCAGTCATGCTGCACTGGCCTTCGAAAACAACACCATCGGCGATTCTCAGGCGATTGGCGGTAACATCTCCCTGGACTACCGATCCAGGCAGCATGTCAACCTTATCAACCGCGATAATCGTTCCCCGCACCGTACCTTCTATGGTTAGAGACACTACAGAAAGATGGTCCACTTCAACCAGCGCGCCCTTATCAACAATGAGGGATCCCTGGCCTTCTATGGTGCCCTTAAAAACACCTTTTATACAGAGGGTATCCTTAAATTTAAGGAATCCATTATACCGAGTTTCTTTGCCAAAGGTTGTTATTGGATTTTCAGTTTGTCCATCGGTCCCCATGGATCTTTTTTTTGTATCATTCTTTACCGTGTTTTTAATCATGCTGTTAACACCTATTTTGTTGTCATCACAAATACCCCATCCCAGTCTTCCGGAGGAGGGTTTTCGATATAATGCTTACACCGTAAATAATACACTTTAGACGGGCCATCATTGGGATCGACTCTTAAAGCATCGGAGAAATACTGAAGGGCCTTGGAAAATTCCATTAATTTATAATTTCGTCTGCCCTCTGCAAAAAGCTCCAACACCTTTTTCTTATTCTCATCAATCATGATGCCTCCTGTCTCATAGTCCTACTCTTGGTGCAGACTCTTTCTAAATTGACTTTGGAGTGTTTTAAGTTCTATTTCATGCTGTTTTATTTTCTCTTTTTCCTTTTCTGCCCGTTCAATTTTTGCATCCATTTCTGCCATCTGGTGCTTTAAGGCTTGAGAACTTGTTTTAATTAACTCAAGCATTTTGGAAACCTTTTCAGGATCAACAGGTTTTCCTTCGGCGATCTGAATTTGATTAACAGCGTTCTCTATTCCCTTCACAGAGGCGGCACAGGCTTCCAGGAAGCTTTTCATTTCACGGTTGATTTCTTCAGTGATTACTAGCTGATGTTCTCTGGTTGCAATCTGAGAAAATAGTTCCCGGTTCCGCAAAACAGCCCTAATACGAGCAAGGACTTCGGAAAAATTATAGGGCTTTGTGATATAGTCATCCACCCCAAGCTCAAAACCTTCCACCTTGTCCTTTACATCGTCCATGGCGGAGAACATAATAATCGGTATATCCTTATAGGCCTGGTAATCTGGATTGTTTTTCAGTGTCTTGGTAACTTCCCAGCCGGACATCTTCGGCATTATGTTATCAAGAATAATGAGATCGGGGTTAAATTTGCGAACCCTGTCCAAGGCCTCCAAGCCGTTTTCAGCTTTTTCCACATGAAAGCCGAGCTTTGAAAGCATAACATCAAAAAACTCGAGATTTATCTGTTCATCATCTACAATCAATATTTTCTTTCGTACGTCCATACAAGCTGTTCCATCCTTTACTCTTCTTTTATTGTCCTATGACAGGCACGTATTGTCAACCTGACGACGGCTAAAAGCAAACTCAAGCCTGAGAGACTTAAAAAAATCCAGGCAAGAAAATCCCCGTACTTTGTATACCAAGTTGTCTGGGAAAGTAAAGGGACATCCACGGTGAGCTGGACTTCGGTAAATGCGGGAGCCATGGCTATAATACGTCCGTTTGGATCAATTGCACAGGTTTGTCCTGAGGCGGTAGATCTTACTACAGAACGACGATTTTCGATAGCCCTAAATACAGCCATGGTAGCATGCTGCATCTGAGAGGGGAGACTTTTTGACCACGCGTCATTGGTAAGGTTTACAATCAACTCCACTCCATTTTGAACAAAACGCCTTGAAATATAACCAAAAGTATCTTCAAAACAGATAGGGGTAGAAAATTTAATGCCATTAGCCTCAAACACGGTCACTTCTGTTCCCTTTTTCCAGAAATGAGTATCTGCGTTGCGCAGGGCTTCGTACATAAATGGCAGTTGTTTTTTATAAGGAAAATGTTCTGTAAAAGGAACAAGATGCATCTTACGGTAAATCTGTTGTTCCTCTCCATTTTTAAAAAGGATAGCAGCATTGTAATCCACACTATCCCAAACCCCTTCTTCGTTTACTTCCTTTCGGCCGTCATCATTGCCAATCACATAGGGGATATCCTGGGTCGCCAGGAAGTCGAGCAAATCTTTGACCAGTTCATAGGACTCTTGATCGTCACGGTACGTTTTATGCCAATAAATACGTGGTACAAAGGCAGTTTCGGACCAAACCACCAGGTCAGGTTTTTGCTCTTGAGATACGGCCTCGAGGGAAAGCCGTTTAAGTATAGCGAAATTTTGCCGGTAAGCGACTATTCCGCCCCGCCAGGGATCTGTATTGTGCTGTATCAATGCAACCCGAGCTTTCGGTGCTTGCTCATAAGATACGGGAGAGATAAATCCATAGATAAGGCTCGCGATAAGGGCGCAGAACCAAAGACTTGGTGCAAGCCACTCTTTTTTTATAAAGGAAAACCAATGTTGTGTTGGATTTTTAATATTATCAACTATCCAAGATGCAAAGTATGTGGATGGGAACACTACCAGAGCAGATACAGCCCAAACCCCAAAAAGTGCGGAAATTTGAATAAGAGGCAGTACTTGCCATTGGGAGTACCCGGTAATTCCATAGGCATAACCGAGAAAACCTTTAGTTCGTAAAAATTCATAGGAAAGCCATAAAAGCCACTGGACTATATAATATCTTTTGGGGAAGAGTCGTTCGGCAAGTTTCAGGAGGGGAAATAAAATAGCAAAGTACGTTAAATATATACAGCCAACGATGACCCCGGCCAAAGGATGAAAGACGCTGAGCCAGTAATTAAAAAGGCCATAGGCAGTATATCCATAGAGGGCGCCCCAAAAAATCGATGCACCGAGGCCTATTCGCGAAATTGCTATAAAGACCGGCACATAGGCAACCCATGCTAAAAGGAAAATACCGTTTGTAACGAAAAGATTTGGAAACGAAAGGGCAAATAAAACCGACGCTAGGAATATATACAGAAAAGTAATGACATTATTTTTAAATCCATTCCCGTGGGAAGGCAGCATCATGTTGCATCCCCACCTGCTCCTGGTTCGGCATTAAGAGAAGTAATATCCCAGACACCTTTCTTTAATTCTTTGCCCGGGCGAAAAGCTGCCACACCGTGGGAAGAGACAGAAACGGTCGCGCCTGTTTTTGGATTCCTTGCTTTTTGGCGCCCCTTGCGCAGACGAATCTCGAAGGTGCCAAACCCGCGCAGTTCCACAACCCGGCCATCCATAAGTCCCTGTTTAATAACTTCCAACACCGTGTCGATGACCCCATGGATTTCTTTTTTATCCATGCCAGTTTTTTGATACACTGAATCAATGATGTCGGCTTTTGTCAGCTTTGATCCGGCCATCTTTCCCCCAGGTCATCTAAAAATTTGTGGCGCCCCCGCAGAGGGAGCAGCCAGTTTCATGAACGGAGCAGAGAATACGCTTATGCAGACTTAAAATTGTTAAACAAAATCTGCATGCGGGACTTTTTGCGAGCCGCAGCTTTTTTATTGATGATACCCTTCTGAGCAGCGCTGTCAAGCTTCTTGATCATTTCTTTCAAGGAAGCTTCTGCCTCGACAGTATCCTTTTTCTGAACCGCGGTTACAAATTTCTTTACACTGGTACGAACAGCGCTTTTTACCGCCTTATTGCGAATTCTGCGCTCTTCACTTTGCCGATGCCTTTTTTCGGCTGAAGACTGCTTTGTTGCCAAAGGAAAACCCCCACTAATCTACAAATGTTTATCTGATACCCTATCAAATAAGTTCAATTCTGTCAATGAAAAAGCCCCGATATCGGGGCCTCATGCAGCGACGGCTCATCCAACATTATTTAAAGTCGGAGGGGCGCCGCTCTACCCGCTTGCACTTTTCGCATTCGGCAACATTTTTAACCTTGCCGTTTTCGAAAAGGGTCTTCATCTTTATTTCGCCACCGCAGGAGCAGAAGAATTTCTGGGTTGCGCTGGTGGTACGAGCGTTCTTACTGGCCTGAGCCATGGGTTCATCTCCTTGCCGGAAAACCGGCCTTTACTATGCTATGTATGTGCGTATCCCTAACGGATAATTCACAATCTCAAAGTAAGATACAATAGAGGATAAGCACATGTCAACCATTGACAGACCTTGTGCACATAGGAAAAATAGTTTAATCTAACAGTCATTATTTCACAAAGAGGCTGTATATGCGCATAACGACTCGTGGGAGATACGCCTTGCGGGCGACCCTGGCATTGGCACGGCTCAGCATGGATGGTTCGCCGGTTTCTATCAGCCGTCTATCTGAGAAAGAACAAATTTCTTCCGTCTTTCTTGAGCAAATTTTTTTTAAACTCCGAAAAGCCGGCATAGTTGAATCCATACGAGGCCCTGGCGGCGGTTTTAGAATGGCAAAACCCTTAGACCAGATTACAGCAAAAGAGGTGCTCGATGCGGCGGGGGAAGGTCTTATGCTTTCCCCCTGTGGAAACATAAAAAAAAGCTGCAGCCACATGAATGACTGCATTTCCTTTGCCATCTGGGCAGAGGCAACAGAACTGGTCAATAATTTCTTTTCCAGCATGACATTAGCTTCGATTATTCAGAAATATGTAAAACAATTTGAAAGTGATTCTGCGAGCTGCAATGACTAATACAGAGGTTAAGAACGATGAAGCACAATAAAATTGATGAACGCTCTTATAAAAAAATAATAGATGTCCTTAAAACACAAAAACAGGGAATTACCGTGGCGGATATTACCGCGAAAACAGCCCTGCCCCTGGATAAGGTTAAGGAATTAGTTGTCGTCGCCTCCGATGAATATTCAGGCAGAATGGAGGTAACCGAATC
>JAIWNU010000019.1 GCA_020216655.1 Treponema sp.
GGGGGAAATTCTCTATTCCTTTCCCCGGGGTTTTAAAAGCAAATATCGGGGCCTTGGGGTAACCCTTAAAAAGGTACTCCATGCGGTAAAACAGGGCGCAAAGGTTGTCGGGATGTGGCTTTTCAAGGCCTGGATCATGCTCATGCTCGTCGGTTATTTTGTCCTTTTTATGGCCATAGCCCTCATAGCCCTGCTTGCGAGTGTGGCATTTTCGGCAGCCGGTTCCAGCGACAACCGTTCCAATTCCCGACGCAATGACGGGATCGGCGGTTTTTATTTGGTGAGCTATATTCTGGATCTCATAATTCGAATATGGTTTTATTCAGAGCTGACTAAATCGATAGATCGATCTGTTTATGGCTACAATTACCGGGAAACAAAACCAAAGGGGAGACCACTGCATCATGCGGTTTTTTCCTTTGTTTTTGGCGATGGGGACCCTAATGCCGACTGGGAATCTCGGGAAAAGAAAGCCGTTATTTCCTATATCCAGGCAAATAAGGGCGTCATCAGCCTTCCAGAATTTATGATCCTGACCGGAGCAGCTCCCCAGGAGGCGGAGCAAAAAATCACCCGCTACTGTGTTGAATTCGGCGGCATGCCCGAGGCAACCGAAGACGGAACTGTACTGTATCGTTTTGAAGCCCTGCTCCTGCGAGCCGATACTAAGGATCGTTCTTTTAGCGGTCTATCGGCACCCATTAAACGGCTCCATGTTTTTTCCCGCAACTCAAATAAAATGAATACCTGGTTTGCAATTATTAACGGGGTAAACTTCGTTTTTGGTTCATATTTTTTGTTTTTCGCTAACACCCTTGGACCGATTGTCTCTAACACACAAGTTCGGGGATCAAGCTATTTGTATGCGATCGCATATGTACTTTTCAGCGGATTCTTTAATAATCCCCTTGCCGCCGTTACAATCATTTTAGGCTTTGTACCGGTGGTCTTTGCCATACTGTTTTACCTTATTCCAGCCCTGCGGTACGTACAGCTTAATAAAACAAATGAACAAATAAAACTTGAAAATCTGCGGAAAACCCTGTACCAACAAGTTTGGGAACACCCGCAGCTCGTACATCTCGAAGATGTTAACCCCGCAGCAGAAGAATACCGTCCAAAAGATTTTAAGCGCAAGACAGACCTGCTTATTAAAGAACTCGGTACCTATAGCATTCCAGAAGTAAAACTATCTGATGACGGAACAACCCTCTATTCTTTTCCTGAACTAGAACGGGAAAAGCTTGTTATTTATAAAATCCGTTCGCAGGTAGATGCTTCCCAATTTAAATTGGGAAACACCATTTTTGACAGCCACGATAAAACTTGATTCAACTGTGTTATATCAGACAGCCTTACCTGTTTTGCAGAAAGGATTCTGTCTTTTCCACTATTTCTTGAAATTCCGTAAAGGCCTGCCGGGTTTCCGGCAGGGATCTTATAAAGATGCTGCCATAGCGCTTGCGAAGCATTCTTCCGTCCAATACAGCCACAACCCCATGGTCGCTTGAAGTCCGCATGAGGCGGCCAAAACCTTGTTTGAGTTTCATGACCGCCTCAGGAAGGGAAAGTTCCATAAAGGAGCTCCTTCCTTGTTTTTCTAAGGCTTCACAACGAGCTTCATATACTGGGTCGTTGGGCAATCGGAAAGGCAGCCTGCAAAGGATAACAAGCCGCAGCGTATTTCCCGGTGCATCGACCCCTTCCCAAAATGAATCGGTTGCAAAGAGTACGCTGCTTTCATCCTGCAGAAAATCCTGAAGCAGCCGGGACCGGTCCTGATCTCCCTGTTTAAGGAGACGGATGCTTAGACCTGCAAGTTCCTGCCGTGCATATTCATAGGCTTTTTGCAGGGCAGCATAAGAAGTAAAGAGAACCAGGGCTGAACCGCCTGAGGCACTAATAAGCCTGCTCACCGCGGCATTGACAAAGGCATCGTAACCGGCTTCGTCAGGAAGGGGGCTGTCGGTGGGAGCGGCCAGGAGCACTGCGCTTTGGTAGGGAAAGGGTGAAGGGAAAATACCGTTCAGTATCGAAAGGTCTGAATTGACATCCAACCCTACCCGCCGCATCCAATAATCAAAACGGTTATCGATGGTCAGTGTGGCTGACACACAGGCAATCGTCTTAAAGCGTCCCCAGAGAGCTTCCTGGAGGGATGCGGCAATATCCAAGGGGGTTATAGAAAAGCGGGCAAAGCTATCGGCGCGGCGTCCGTTCATCAACTCGATATAATAGACCGATGCTTCCTCTTCCTCATATTCCATAAAAGATCCGCAGATGCCCCCAATCTGTTCAAGCCGCCTGATAATTGCTTTAAGTTCCCAAACCAGGGCTTCATCCTGAACATCCTCATGCAAGGCTTCTATTTCATCATGAACTATTTGGCACAGTTTGGAAATGGACTGCCGAAGGGAGCGCAAAGACGGAAAGAGCGAAGTGTGAAACAGCTTCCCTTTGTCTTTGGTAAGCCGAATCACCCCCTCCTCGCCCAAAAGGCTGAGGGCGCTTGTATCGAGGCTGTCCATGGCATCTTTGAGGGATTGTACTGCGCTGTCTATTTTTTCCAGGAACTGGTCGGAACTGAGATATGCGGCAAAGCGGACCGCGAGCCCGAAGCGTTGCATTCGCTTTTTTCGGTAGAGCCGGCCGAGAAGCCGGAGAATGCTGATCTGGCTAAAGGTTTCTGAAAAAAAGGATGTGGCAGAATGTTCAATGGTGTGGGCCTCATCCAGAATTATCCGCTGATAGGGAGGAAGGACCACGGTTTGTTCATAACCGGCTCCCTCTTTCCGGGCTGCCAGGTCCGCGAAGAGGAGATGATGGTTAACCACGAGAATCTGGGAATCTGCCGCTTCCCGTTTCAGGACCTGGACGAAACAGCGCTCCCGTTCGGGGCAATGCATGGCAAGACACAGATCCGGTTCTGAACAAATTCTAGACCACAGAGTGTCTTCGGGCAAAAAGGGCAGCTCGGACTTGCTGCCCGTGCTGGTTGTTTCTGACCATCTTGCAATCGCCTCAAGCTGCTCCATCTGTTGTTCCAGATCCAAGTCTCCTTCGCGCAGAGCATCCTGGAGACGCCGGAGACAAAGGTAGTTAGACCTGCCCTTAATAAGCACCGCTTTTATAGGTTTTTTCAGGATCCCCGACACGAGGGGTATATCCTTTTCATAGAGCTGCTGCTGAAGCGTAATAGTTGCAGTAGAAATGAGTACTCGTTCTTTATTGAGAATAGCATAGGCCATGGCAGGCAGAAGATAGGCAAAGGATTTGCCCACTCCGGTTCCGGCTTCGGCGCATACAACCGCATCGGAATTAAAGGCCCGAATAATGAGACGCATGAGATCAAGCTGACTGGGCCTGCTTTCGTATTTTTTAAGCCGTTCCGCGATTGCCCCACCCGGTTCAAGGGCGGAGACCAATTTTTCTTCATTGAGCAGTTTTTTTTCTTTTTTAGGTATTGGTTCGGCAATAACATAGAGCCGGCTTACCTCATTGTTGATGATATATGAGCCAAGCCCGTTTTCCGCCGCCTGTGCAGCGATTGCGAGGTCATTATCGCTGGGGCTGAGATGCCCAGATGGATGATTGTGGATTAGAATATCCGCTTCTTCATAATAAGCAGGAAGGGCGAGGACTGCCGATTCGTTGCCCCGGGCTGCGATCCTGACGCGATATACCAATCCCGTATCGTTGATATAACCAAGGGCAAAGACTTCGTTCCCTTCAGCATCGGCGATTTCTTTGCGGAGGATTTCTATTGCTTCGGTACTGAGCCGTTTGTCGGACCGCATGGTTCTTCTATGGTAATCCTAAAAAAAGAGCCCGATAACGATATAATCGTTACCGGGCTTTGTTGGCATCTCCTAGGGGATTCGAACCCCTGTTGGCGGGATGAAAACCCGCTGTCCTAACCCCTAGACGAAGGAGACACGCTGTAACGTCAGCGGTTTGCGTCGCTTGCGCTGCTTACGCTTGACGGTTGTGAATATACAGAAAAGCTTTATTTATGTCAATACGTTAGTGACCTAATTTTTTCAAAAGCAGCTCCCGAAACCGCAGGGCTTGAGTATTTTCCGGTTCAATTAAGAGCGCATTATCACAGTCTGCCAAAGCCTTTGGGAAGTCCCCCAGGTGATAATAGGCCTGCCCTCTCCGGTAGAGGGCAAAAAACTGATAAGGATTTATCTCCAGTGACAGGGAAAAATCATCAATTGCCTCGCTGTACTGCTGGAGCACCGACTTTACCACCGCCCGATAATAGGCTGCCTTGTAGGATGTGTGATCAAAAGCGAGGGATTGAGAAAAGTCCTCTATGGCTTCTTGATAATGAGACTGGGCAAAATGGGCCATGCCGCGGTGTTTATAAATAATCGATTTTACATAATCATTGGGATTTGCCTGCAAAATTCGTGTGTATAAGCTGATTGCCTTGTCGAAATTTTCATTGTTGTGGGCATACAGGGCATCCAGCAGGAGGTCGTCGATAGATTCCCCTCCCTTGGAAGGTTCCAATTTGAAAAGGCTTCGGGGACGGTTTTCTTCCGTATCCAATTCTTCCTGGAAAAGCAGTCCATCGGTGGCTTCTTCGATCTTTTTAAAGAAGCTTTCCCTGCGCTTACCCAATTCGCGGTTCAGCTGCCGCTGGTAATCCCGGATTTCCTGAAACACAATGTCCGCAAGGGATAGGCTCGCATTAACCGCCGCTAGTTTGCGTTTCATAGGCTCGTCAAAGGGGGTAAACTCGGCTTTGTATACCAGTTCATGTTCTACTTCGGCCCAGGCATCCTGCAAAATGGTCCGAATTTGGATTTCCGCGATGTCGCAGCCCGTATTGCCTCGTTTTTTAATGATATCTTCAGGTATTTTGATGAGTATATGGGTCGATTCGTAGCCAAATTCCTTAAACGAATAATTGGATCCCTTTCGTTCAACTTCGGTTATTTGGAAGCTGTTCTGAATAGCCGTTTCTACCGATGACAGATCTTCAATAAAGGTACAAACAATCCTGAGTCCAACGAGATCATTAATGGCAGGCTTTTTTGTTTTATCAGATTGCTGCTGAAGGAGCCGTATGTATTTTTTGTAATAGCTTTGAAAACTTTTTGCCCTCCCCTTTACGGTAGGTTTGGGCCGCATGGTATGAAGCACTTCTTCCAGACGGGTCTTTATGTCTTCCACCACCAACACACGGTTATGGTAGGTACGATCAAACTCTTTCTGCAATTTTCCCCGGTCAGGAAACCAAGATTGTTCTTTCATAACCGTGCATACTCCTCATAAATTAAGGTTTCTACCTGTTTCGGCAAGGCCCGTTTTCCTTCCGTATCGAGATTGGCCGTATCGATGGGTGCTAGGAATTTTAACTGCACCGGGACCGGCTGGATAAGACCCGTTTCTTCCCAGACCGAGTAGCTGCCTTTAATAACCAGAGGAACAATCGGGGCCTCTGCCAATGTGGCAAGTTTGAAAGCACCGGCCTTAAAAGGCAAGAGACCAGCCCCCCGGCTCCTTGTGCCTTCGGGGAAAATAATCATAGAGGCCCCTTTCCGGATCCGCTCCGCACCTTTTTCTATGGCTTCTTTTCCCTTGGCAATGTTCTTCCGGTCGATAAAAAGGCCCCCTAAAAGGAGGACCCACAGGTTAATGAAGGGGAGAAAAAGGATTTCCTTTTTTGCAATAAAACCAAAGCGCCGGGGGATATAGGCCAGGGCAAGGATCACATCAAAATCGCCGGGGTGATTGCCGACAAAACAGAGGCCGCCCCGTGGGGGAATATGCTCAAGACCCTCTACGGTAACACGGGCTCCGGTCCCCCAGATAACCGCCCGGGCCCACCAGGCTGCACACACCTGAAGTATCCAATCGGTGAGCTTTTTAAGGCCTAAAAGGGACATAACAAAGAGAATGACGCCAAGGGGCAGAATGAGTACAACGGATACCCAAAAAAAGAAGAAAAATACAACTGTTCTTGTTACGAGCCATACTCGTCTCATTTTTTAACGCTCCTTACAATATGCTCATTCTATTAAAGCCGCGAGTTTTTCGCGGATAAATTCACTTTTTTCCTTAAGACCAATCGCGCCAGTTTGCAGCACCAGTATATTTGGCTGTTTGGGGTCCAATTTAACCTTTCCAGCACTTTCTTTCATCAACCTGATGAGCCTGTCTACTTTTACCCTGGAAACCTTGGCAAATTCAACGCGAACGAGGCCGCCCCGCTCTCTCAGGGCCGCAATAGCCAGGTCCTTGCAGATAATACGTATTTCGGCCAAGGAAAGGAGGCTCTGGACCACATCCGGCAAGGGCCCGAAGCGGTCCAGCAGCTCCGCATAGACCTGTTCAAGTTCATCCCTGGTTTGGATGGCCGCAATTTTCTTGTATACTTCCATTTTCTCCTGGGCCGAGTCGATATAAGAGTCGGGGATAAAGCCCGAATACTCCAGTTCCAGGTAGGTTTCGTTTTCCACTTCGTAATTTGCGTCCTGGAGCCGCTGGACCGCTTCGTCCAGCAGCCTCAAGTAGAGGTCAAAACCGACTGAATAAATATCCCCCGACTGTTCCCGGCCAAGGAGATTGCCTGCACCGCGGATCTCCATATCCTTCATAGCAATTTTAAAACCCGAACCAAGCTCGGTAAAGTCAGAAATGACCTGGAGCCGTTTCATAGCCAGTTCAGAGAGAGCCTTGTCTTTAGGATAAAAGAGGTACGCATAGGCAACACGGTCAGAGCGCCCTACCCGGCCCCGCAGCTGATAGAGCTGCGAAACGCCGTACATATCGGCCCGGTCTATGATAATGGTATTTACGTTCGGGATATCGATGCCGTTTTCGATGATGGTGGTAGAAACCAGCACATGGAAGCCCCCGTGAATAAAGCGGTGCATCACATCTTCCAAATCTTTGGGGTCCATCTGACCATGGGCTACGTCAATAAGCATTTCGGGAACTATACGCTCGAGCATCCGCTTTACTTCATCCAAGCTTTCTACCCGGTTATGGAGATAGAAGACCTGGCCGCCCCGCTCTACTTCCCGCCGTATGGCAGCGGCAATCCGGTCCTCGTTAAATTCGTCAATCGAGGTTTCTACCGGATGCCGGTTGTAGGGCGGCGTGGTAAGAAGGCTCATATCACGGATTTTAAGAAGACTCATATGCAGGGTCCGCGGAATGGGGGTTGCGCTCAGGGTAAGACAGTCAATGTTGGTTTTAAGTTCCTTAAGCCGCTCCTTGTCCTTAACGCCAAAGCGCTGCTCCTCATCGATAACAAGGAGCCCCAAATCCTTAAAAACCACATCCTTTTGAATAATCCGGTGGGTACCCACAAGGATATCTATTTCGCCTTTCCGAACCGCTTCCAGGGTCTTGCGTGCTTCGGCTTTGTCCACAAAACGGGAGAGCATACCGAGCCGCACCGGAAACTGGGCAAAACGTTCCTGAAAATTTTCGTAGTGCTGTTCCGCCAGAATAGTAGTGGGGGCTAAAAAAGCAACCTGCTTGCCGCCCATCACGGCCTTAAAGCAGGCCCGGACCGCTACTTCGGTTTTTCCGTACCCTACATCGCCGCACACGAGCCGGTCCATAGGAAAGGGGCTTTCCATGTCCCGTTTTATCTCTTCTACACAGCGGAGCTGGTCTTCGGTTTCTTCATAGGGGAATGCGGCTTCAAAGGCGGTCTGCCATTCCGTATCCTTGGGGAAAGCGTAACCCTGAACGGCTTTCCGTTTGGAATAGAGGTCGATGAGCCGTTGGGCAATGTCTTCCACAGACTTTTTAACCCGGTTTTTACGATTTTCCCAGCTTTTAGAACCCAGTTTGTCGAGCCGCGGCGCGTTGCCCTCATTGCCGATATAGCGCTGGACCAGGTTCACCTGCTCGATGGGGACAAAGACGTATTCTTCGTCGGCGTATTCCAGCTTGATGTAATCCCGCTCGTGTCCCAGAGCCTTAATCCGCTCTATGCCCTTAAAAAGCCCGATCCCGTAATTCACATGAACTACATAGTCCCCAGGATTGAGCTCCACAAAGGTATCAATGACGGCGCTGCGGGCATGCTTTAAAGAACGGGGGATTCGCTTTCGCCGGCCGAAAATTTCGTTTTCCTGGACCAGCATGAGCTTAATGTCCGGCAGGGCAAAACCAGTGCTTAAGGGCAATACCATGACAGAAACGGCCAGGTCTTTAAGCACCTCTTCCAGCCTGAGGGCCTGGCTTTCCGATTCGGCGCTCACTACAAGCTGCCAGCCCTGTTTTATGAGGTTGGCAAATTCTTCTTTGAGGTAGGTAATATTGCCAAAAAAACTGCGGGGCGGATCGCAGGAAATGCTTAATTTATAGGCACCGCTTTCTCCCGCCCCTTTTATTGTTTGGAATGAAAGCCGCCGTTCAGTCCGGGCGGATTGTTCTTTAAAATTAAGCAATATTCTATGCGGGGCAGGCACAGGCCGCTCCCGGCGGGCCTTCCGGTACAATCCCTCGTATTCCCGTTCAAGACTCTCCTGGGCATTTTCAAGCCGTTCCTTATCTACAAAAACGACCGTGGCCGATTGAGAAAGGTAGTCTAAAAGTGTTGCAGGTTTTTCAAAGGCAAGGGAGAAAAAAAGCTCTTCCCCTGAAAAGGTCTTTCTCTGTTCAAGGGTATTAAAAAAATCGAACTTTGCGTCTTTAAATTCATCGAACTGTGAGAGCTTATTTTTAAGAGCTCTTATCCGTTCATCATCCCAAAGGACCTCTTTAAGAGGCCGGATTACCAATTCAGATACCCGCTCTAAGCCGCTTTGGTCTTCCGGATTGAATTGCTTAATAGATTCAATCCGGTCAAAATCGAAAAGAAGGCGGTAAGCATACTCATCTCCCGCCATAAGGATATCGAGAACTTCGCCGCGGAGGGCAAATTCTCCATGGACCTGTACTTTGGGGACCCTGGTGTAGCCATAGGCGGTTAAAGTTTCCGCCAGGGCGACGGTATCAATCTTTTGACCCGGCCGTATGGTTTGCAACAGAGGGGCGAGATACTCAGGGGGCGGAAGCGGGGTGAGAAAAGCCCGCTCAGAACAGACAAGGAGGGGAGACTTCCCGGAACATAGCAGGGCAAGGATGCGGCTTCGTTCACCAAAACTGGCGGAAGCGGGAGCGAGGTCCCGGTACGGAATGCTTCCCCACCAGGGAAACATATTCGGGGCAAGCCCTGCGCCTTCCAGGTCAGAAGCGATATTTTCAGCTTCGTGTTCCGTGGGACAAACCACAAGGATAGGCCCTGGAGCTTTTAATGCAAGTTCTGCAATAATAAGTGAGATAAAGGATCCATCGGCCCCTTCCACTTCCAGGGGAAATCGTTTGTCGGAAAAAGCAGAGAGTACCGATTGCAGCGAAGCGGATTTTCTTATTTTGTTCTGCAATACAGGAAACGATAAGGTATTCATATTGTTTTACCGATTATGGTAATATATCCGGATTATGGAGTTTCGAAGTGAAACCTTGGAATAAAAGTGCACTGGCAGCCTCGCTGTTATTTTGTCTATCCTTTGTGCTTTCTGCCCAGGATATCGATTTTTCAATTCGATATATGGACAAACGGGTATACTATGCCGGTCAGGGGCCCATTTTAATTCAGCTCACCATTACCAACAAAAGCGCATCGACCTATCGTTTTTTCTTGGCAGACGAGCGGGCTTTTTCAGTCGACTTTGATGTCAGAACCATGACAAACCGCAGTCTTGAGCCTTCTGAAATTCTTATCAGAAAGCGCACTCAAAATCAACGGGTCTTTTTCCGAGAAGTACTGATTCAGAGCGGTGAATCTTTTTCCTTTACCGAAGACCTTACTGACTATGTTGCTTTGAACGAAGCCGGTTCCTATGTGGTACAGGCTCGGCTTTATCCACAGCTCTATCAGCAGAAGCCAAACGGGACCGCCACCGGTTCTGTGTACGGAAATTCCAGCGGTGCTTTTATGAGCAGCATAGCAGGCAATCCTAGTCGGAGCATGGAAAATCCTTCGGTGGATTCAAACCGTCTTGCCCTGACCCTGCGGCCTGCTCCATTGGCAGAACCGGGCAAAGCGGCTCCGGTGCTGGATGCGGATACCAATGCTCTATTGGTTCGGCAAAATCTGCCTCCAGACCAGATAATTTCGTATATTTTAACGGCCAGACAGAAAGGACAGTGGGAAAAGTTTTTCCTCTACCTGGATTTGGAAGCCATGCTGGTCCGCGACAGTGCCAGAAAGCGTCAATGGCAGGCCGAATCGGAAGAGGGCCGCCAGAGAATGCTGGAACGTTACCGTTCAGACCTTAAAAACGCCATGATAGACGGAGATATTGCCACCATTCCTATCGAATTTACCGTTGAACGCACCAATTATGGCGCCGAAGACGGAACGGTGACGGTACTTGAAAAATTCCGGTATGGCACCTATGTTGAAAAGAAACGGTATACCTATTATGTACGCCGAAAGGATGGTATCTGGGTCGTGGTCGACTATTCTGTAGTTAATCTGGGGACCGAATGAAACTCTTACTTGTCATTGCCTCTGACGATACGTATGCCTTTATAGCATCCTATGTACGGCCCTTGGGCTTTGAGCTGATTCGATATCGGCATCCGCTCAAAGCTATGGATAACATCGATGAGGTGGATCCGGACGGCGTCATTATTAGCGGCGAGGATTTTCCGCGGCACTGGAAAACCCTGGTCCAGTTTATCCGAAGTGAACGGCCTAAGGACAAGACGGCTATTGTGGTGCTTAAAGGGCCTAACTTTCCCTTTGAAGAAGCTGCAAAGGCATCTTACATCGGCGTAAGCGGCATCGTTTCGGAAAACCTTTCCAATCCAGAAGAACTGGATAGGCTCCAGGGCATTTTAAGCCGATATC
The DNA here is from genome assembly GCA_020216655.1 of Treponema sp. GTDB lineage: Bacteria > Spirochaetota > Spirochaetia > Treponematales > Breznakiellaceae > Gracilinema. The sequence continues at coordinate 10,877 of JAIWNU010000019.1, forward strand.
TGCCGATAGATGACGGCCGGAGATCTAAACGAATACGGCCAGCTCCATGGGACCGTTTTGGTTTTATTGCCTGCAATCCCGCAGACCAGACCTTTATTACCGGTAATCTGGAAACTATCTCAGCTACCGGTATTTCCCTGCTGCCCGAAGATGCACATTCGGTGCAAAAATTAGGGCTTGATGCGGTCTTATCCGAATGTTCCCTCCGTGTCGGAGACCGCATCCTTTCTCCGGTCTGCAAACTCGTACGGACAGGTAAAATAGTTTCCTTTCATTTTGAATCCTTTCCCCCGGGTGAACAGGATTTTTTGAACGACTATATCCAAAGCAGACCTCTGCGGGAGCGAAAGTACATTCAGGAGCATCCAGATTACACTGAGGTGTGAAAATACACCCTGCAAAAATTTTCGTCATTTGCCGCGTGCAATTCCTGTTCTGTATGTGCCATAGTTCCAGCCTCTCGTCTGAGATGAGCAGCCCATTTTACCACCTCCCATAAATCTCCATATTCGGAAAAGGGTTTCCCACGCGGGCATTGGTAGGGAGCGTCGGTTTCAAACAAGAGGACTTCTTGTGGTAGCAGCGCGCAGGCACGCATAGCTTTCCGGTGGTTTAGCATAATAGGACTTCCAAAGGAAAAATAGGCTTTCACCCCTCGTTTACACAGAGCCAGGGCTTCTTCGTAGGTTCCCGAATAGGAATGGAAAACAACCGCAGGAAGGGCCTTTAATTCCCGTAGATAAGTAAAAATCTTATCCATCGCCTTCCTGACGTGCAACACTACCGGCAGGTTATACTGCCGGGCGAGCCCTATCTGTTCCTTAAATAGCCTTTCCTGTACTGTTTCTGTAGTTTTGTAGGCTTCGTCAAACAGGTCAAAACCTATTTCCCCGACCGCGGCAAGTTTTTCCCCCGCCGCAAAACGATATAAGGCTTGTAATGAGGACTGAACAGCTTCAGGCTCAGATAAAGGAAGCTGGGGATGCACACCAAAACAGAGGGCGATTGGGGGACCTCCAGACTTGGCAGCTTGCTTGGCAAGAGCTTCATGGTAGATAAACTCTTCCTCGTTCCAGCTGCTTGCTGCAACCGAAAGGTTCAAAGCAAGACGCGCCGTTTCTGCATCAGCTTTTTTATGGGCCAAATCAAAAGGATGGCAATGAGCATCACTTGGCATAAATGCACTATAGCATAGCGACAGAAAGCTATAAAGGGTAAAGGGGTACCCTTTTTTTTCCGATACCTATAGAAGGAGGATGCACATGAAACGCTATTGCATCAAATGTGAAACCGGCAGGGTAGAATTCCTTGACATCCTATATGAGACTGATAGCGGCTATATGACCAGGGTTGTCCGTGTTAAGGACGGCTATGAAAAAACCATAGAAGAGTTTATGCCCCACCATTTGTTCGATCTGTGTGTAAGGACAGGTTATTTGTACGAAATGAAAGAGGCAGCTCATTCAGTCGCTTAATATAGTCGCTTACTGCGTGACAATTTCGCCTATCGGTTGCTAAGGGGACCTCGTTGCGCTCCTTAGCAACCGTATGCTAACGTTGGGTCTAACTGCGAATTTCAAGGCAGCTATTTTGATTCTACCCCTTCCGCTTCTTTAGCAGCGATGCGCACACCCGCAGCTTTTAAGCCCTTTACGAGGAAATCCTGCAATTTAATCGTTTCCCTGGTTACCTTAAGCCGCGGTTTCGGCACATAGATCACCACAAGAGAACCCTTATCACGGGTATCTACATGAAGTACCTTGGCTCCTTCGGGGACAAGACTGTATTCCTTGTTCATTATCCAGCCTTCGATTACACAGCGTTTTATATAGGGATACCCCGTTTCAGCTTCTTTGTAGATAACAGAAAATACCGTTTTAGAGAGCGCATCCTTGTCGGCAATACCGATCCACCATGCGTGCTCGCCAACAAAAATCTTTTCAGGCAGATCGATAACACTGTAACTGCCGTTGTTCCGGATCACTAAGATCCTGTCAAAGGGCGAGACCTCCGCCACCACAGCGCCCGAATTGACCGCGGTTCCCAAATAGCCGGTTTCGCTGTCATAGCGCAGCTCAACGTCTTTTTTAACCACTTCCTTTACATCAATTTTATTAAAGGATTCTATCTTAGTTTTCCGCTTTCCTTTTCCGATTTCTTCGTTTGCCTTTATTTTAGTTATAATGCCATCTAGAAACGCGGTAGCGTAGGCGGTAATGTTCTTTAAGTGCCCTTCTATCTCGGCAATCCGGGCTTTTATTTCTTTGAGCTCCGCTTTAGCTTTGTTGATATCGTAGAGCGATATGCGCCGGATAGGAATTTTTAAAAGATGTTCCACATCCTCCGCGCTGACACCCCGTTTGCCGATTTCTTTCATAAAGGGCTTAAAGCCATCGATTACCGCCTGTTGAACCGCCTCTGCGGTTTTCATTTCCTCGATGGCCTTGTAGATCCGTTCTTCTATGAAAATCCGTTCTAGCGTACGTTGATGAACCTTATCCAGAAGCTCCGAACGCTCCAGTTCCAGTTCCTTGGTCAGAATGCTGACCAGTTGTTTGGCATGGTATTCAATAACCTCGGTTACCGTCATGACTGTAGGCATGCCATCCTTGATCACCAGGAGATTCACCGAAATAGACTGCTCGCATTCGGTAAAGGCATAGAGGGCATTGACGGTTTCTTCCGAATAGACCCCCCGGGCAAGTTTAATCTCTATCTCCACCTGTTCGGTGGTAAAATCTGATATGGATTGAATCTTAATACGCCCAGCCTTGGCGGCGGCTTCCACACTGGCAATAATACTTTCGGTGGTTGATCCATAGGGCAGTTCCCGGATTACGATCCGTTTTGGGTCCGACACATCCAGTTTAGCTCGGACTACCACCTTGCCGTTTCCGTCCCGGTAATCCGAAACATCCATGAGCCCCCCGGTTGGAAAATCGGGATAGAGCTTAAACTTTTTTCCCGCGAGGCATGCCTTCTCGGCTTCCAGAACCTCAAGGATATTATGGGGGAGTATCTTGGTCGACATTCCGACCGCAATACCTTCGGCACCCAAAACAAGCACCACAGGTATCTTGGCGGGGAAGACCACCGGTTCCCTGTTGCGTCCATCGTAGGAATCCACCATGGGGGTCAGTTTTGGGTTGTACAGCAGTTCCTTAGCCAGCGCCGTGGCCCGGCACTCGATATACCGGGCAGCAGACGCCTCGTCTCCGGTAAAAATGTTGCCAAAGTTTCCTTGCTTATCGATAAAAAGATCCTTATTGGCCAGGACTACCAGGGCTGATCCAATGGAGGCATCTCCATGGGGGTGATACTTCATACAATGGCCCACCACGTTGGCCACCTTGTGGAATTTGCCGTCATCCATCTCAAAGAGGGAGTGGAGTATCCGCCTCTGTACCGGCTTAAGGCCGTCTTCCAGATCGGGGATGGCCCGGTCTTTTATGACATAGGAAGCGTATTCAATAAAGTTTCTATCAAAAAGGGTCTTGATATATGCCATGTTATATCCTTAAGTAACGTCCGCAATGAGGTTTTTCATAATATAGTCCCGCCGTTCCGGGGTATTCTTGCCCATGTAAAACTCGAGCACCTGGGGGACTGCTTTTAGGGTGTTTACGGTTACCGGGACAAGTCGCATATCTTTGCCGATAAATTGGCCGAATTCCTTGGGGCTGATCTCTCCAAGCCCCTTAAACCGGGTAACCTCACAACCGGCGCCGAGGGCTTTAACCGCTTCATCCCGCTCCTTTTCGCTGTAACAATAACGGGTCTCCTTTTTATTACGGACACGGAACAGGGGCGTCTCCAGAATGTACACATGACCGCTTGTGA
>JAIWNU010000180.1 GCA_020216655.1 Treponema sp.
AATTTGTATTAGAGGCGAAAAACTCTTTATTGCAAAGCGCATTCCGGGAGGCTCTATGGGAGAACGATGGGAGTTCCCCGGAGGAAAGGTAGAAGCTGAAGAATCGGACCAGGATGCCCTTATTCGGGAGTACAAAGAAGAATTCGGGGTCCCCGTCACGGTCGGTCCCTGTATTGCCTCTTCAGAATTTGAACACCACCAGCAAAAACGTTACCTATTTGCATACCTCGTGCATATTCCGGACCTGCAGTTTGAGATGACAGAACACACCCAATATCACTGGGCAACCCTGGATGAAATAAAAGAGCTCAATTTTGCCGATTCGGATAAAAAACTCATACCTGATATTGCTCACTATTTACAGAATATACAGGGACACTAAATGCATAAAATGAAAAATCTTCTAAAGAGTGGTCTTCTAATCGGTCTCATTCTCAGTAGTTCATCCTGTTTTCTTGCAAGTCCCGAAAAAGAACTTAAACCTCCCGCAACTTTTCCTCTTTCGCGTTCAGCCCTCGGTTATGTTTTAATTACCGATACATACACCCAGTTGCTCGACAGCCTTGGAAATAACAGTGTATCCCTCGGCGTTTTAAGAAAAGGATCAATACTGCCCGTCTTAGAGCGTAGAATCGTGCAAAGCGAAAGCAAGGCTGAACGCTGGATTCTGGTGATGGCCCAAGAAAGGGGCTGGATTCGGGAATCCTCTGGCCGCCTCTTTGCAACAGAAGCCCAGGCAAAGACAGCCCTTAATTCCATGCAAGAAAGGGAATGATGAACAATATTCTTTTATACCTCGCTCCGCCAGTTATCGGGGCAATCATTGGTTATGTAACAAACGCAATTGCAATAAAAATGCTTTTTAGGCCCCTGTATCCCATTAAAATCGGTCCCTTTCAATTACCCTTTACTCCTGGCATTCTTCCCCGGGAACGACACAAGCTTGCAGACAACATAGGACGTATGGTAGAACGGGAGCTTCTTACCGAAGAAATAATCCGTCAGCGTTTATCCAAACCGGATGTTATTCAAGCTGTCGAACAAGGAGTATCCTCTGCTACAGAACAGCTGCTCGATACAAAACTGCAGGGCAGTTCCGATTTCGCCAAAGAAGCTATCGATTTTCTTGTACACACGATTCATAACCCGGGCTTTATTAACGCTCTCGGTTCTCTGTTAGATAACATTGCGGAGGACCTCCAAGGACGCAAAATATCGGACCTTTCAGGAATAGAGATTGATGAACTTCAGGCAAAGGTGCAGCTTTTAATTTCCCAGCAGCTTGAGCAGCTGCTTCCCGCCGCATCCAGCAGTATCGGAAGCCTCCTGGATTCCCATTACATGGAATTAAAAGATAGGCTTATTAATTTTTTGCGGCTCCCTGAAATTCATGAACAGCTGGAAGTACAGGGCCGGATTTTTTTGCAAAAAACGTTTCTTAAGCTCAATACATTCCAGAGATTTTTTATTTCCGCAGCCCAATATGACAAAACCCTGGATGAACGGATGGGCGATATTATCGATGACCTCATTTACCAAATCGATGTTCTTTTAAGCAAAGAAGAAAATAAAATTATGCTTGTCCGTTATGTTCAATCTTTTATAGCCGATTTAGGAACCAAGCGGGAGACCCTGTATCGTCTTACGGGGATGCTGAACGGCCTTATTGCACCAGCCCTCCACAAAGAACTGGGAGACCTCGTACAAAGCATTACCGGCTTAGATAGGGAAGCACAACGAAAAGTCCTGCGCACCCGGTTTCAGTCATGGATGCAGGCAAGCAGCGAAGAGGCCATTAAGGCTTCTCTATTGAAGTATTTAAACCAACATGCAGAAAGCCGCATAGGCGAAATAGTACACATAGATATGGCTCAAAAAGCCCATATTGATGGATTTATTGCCCATACTTTAATTGATATGGCACACAGAAAAATCGCCGATGCTCTCAAAATGATTAACATACGAAGCATCGTATCAGACCGCATCGACTCCCTCGATATGGAATCGGTAGAACGAATCGTACTCGACGTTATGGCGAGCCAATTCAAATGGATTAACGTTTTTGGAGCTATTCTCGGGGCCCTGATCGGTGCAGGTCAGGTGGTGCTTTCATTCTTTCTTAAAGGTCTCAACTGAGCCAAGCTGTCCGCAGGCTCCGGATACACCGCGACCCTTTCGGTACCTTCTTGTCACAGTGAGTCCCCGCCGTTCAAGCTCCGCAACCATGGCATCTATTTCCCTGTCCGTAGGTTCTTTAAAATCTGTGCCATCAATACCCATACCATCCACTGGATTCCATGGAATAAGGTTGATGATAACATCGAGCCCTTTGGCAAACTGAGCCAGTGCGATGGCATCTTCTTTTTTGGTATTCACGTCTTTAAGCAAGACTGCTTCCAAGGTTATCCGTTTGTCATGCTTTGACTGAAAGTATCTCAGGGCTTCCTTAAGCTCAGGCAGCGGATTGGTTTTACTGACGGGCATTAATTTTTCCCGCATTGCCTCATTTGCAGTCGTAAGGGATACAGCCAGTCTTACCTCAGGCCCATTATCCGCCAAATCTTTAATACCCGAAACAATACCGCTCGTAGAAATGGTTATCCTGCGCCGAGACATTCCGAGGCCCGCTGGATCGGACCAAATATTCATGGCTGTTCTTAAATTGCTTAGGTTGAGCAGGGGCTCACCCATACCCATGACGACAATATTTGCTATATCACCAGCAGCGGCTTGGCAATGATAAAGCTGCTCGGCGATTTCTGCGGCGTTTAAATTCCGCAAAAAGCCAAGGCTGCCGGTTTTGCAGAACGCACAGGCCATAGGGCAGCCAACCTGAGTAGAAATACAGGCTGTTTTCCGCCCCTCTCCGTCCACCAGGACCACCGCTTCAATTTTTGTTCCATCCTGTAGTGCAATTTGCAGCTTAATTGTCCCGTCCGAATCGGTGAGCGTATCGGCAACAGAAGTTTCCATGACCAAAAAACGTTCACTCAGTGTTTTCCGCAATTCCTGGGAAAGATCGGTCATTTGGTCAAAATTTCGAGCTCCCCGGGATATCCATTTAAAGATCTGCCGGGCCCGAAAAGCGGGTAGGGGTTTTAAAAGTTCGGTTAACTCGCCAAGGGTATAGCCTGTGATACTCGGTAAAGCCATTATGCTTGTAATTTCTCTAGGTACTCGGATATGGCTGCATTTCGCTGCCCTGTCTTTTGAAATTCAGCCAGAACTTCGATAGCCCGTTCTTTGTCGCCCTTCTTTATCCAGCAATCGGCCAGCTCAATGTACAGGCGGTAATTTTTAGGATCCTGCTGTACAAGACGCCGCAGGGATTCAATCGCATCATCATATTTTCCCTGCATCTTCGAAACCACCGCAAGACCCAGCACCGCGTATATATCGAATTCAATATTTAATGCCCGGTGATAGTAATCAGCGGCCTTGTCAAAGTCTCCCATATTGCGGTATGCGTCTCCCGCACGGGTAAGAATCACCTTGTTTCGGGGATCCTGTTCCAGAATCTTGTTCCAATATTCAAGGGATTTATGCTGCTGATTCATGCCACGGTAACAGTCAGCGAGGCCAAATAGGGCATAAAAGTTGTAGGGATCCATTTTAAGGGCCCGTTCAAAATAGGGTACCCCTTCCGCAAAGGTTTTGAGCTTCCGGTGACAGTTGCCGATGGATGTAAGCACCCGGATATCCACATTGTCTTTGTGGAGGGAAAGCATCTTTTCCCAATAATATAATGCGTCCCGGTATTCCTTAAAGTCGTAGTGCAGGTGTCCAAGGCCGATCAGTGCATAGGGATTGTTTTCTTCCATCTCGAGCACTCTTAAATAGACTGCCTTGGATTTGCGAAAATCCCGTACTTTTCGGTATGCGTCGGCAACCCGGGTAAGCACTGTAATGTTGTGATCATCATGGAGGAGGTACTGTTCCCAGATCTCAATAGCCTTTTGGTACTGATTCAATGCCTTGTAGCAGTCTGCAAGGCCAAAAAGAGCGTAATTGTTTCCCGGATGATGGGATAGACAGCGGCGGTAATATTCAACCGCCTCACGGAAGGCACCCCGTTTGCGGGCCGTGTCTCCAAGGCCGACCAGGGCGTAATTATTATCCGGATCCTTCGCTAAAATCTCTTCAAAGGCGGCAATGGCTTCTGCAAGTTTGTTTTCTTTTATAAGCTGATATCCCTTTTTAGACAGTTCAGAGATTTCAGAAAACTCATCTTTTTCTTTTTTATCCCCATCATTGACAGGGGAGCTTTGTTCCATATTAGGATTTAAAAAATTCTGATCGTCACCCATACTATTTTTCCTCATCCTGTATCAATTTTTGTATCAAAGCACTCAGTTTTTCAATTAACGGTTCTGCTTTGTTTTTATCCGGTGCAAGCCAATACATTTTAAGGGCATCGAGACTGCGGCCATGTTCCAAATACCAGTCTCCAAGGCGGATAAGTCCATCCGAATAGCCAGTGGTGATAAAAATACGTTCCGCCGCCTTAATGTCACCCTTGTTGAATAATTCGTTACCCTTTCTGTTGAGTTGAACTTTTTGTGTCGAATCAAGCTCTGGTCGTGTTGTTGTTTTTATAAATCCGAGGTTTTCGAAACGACCAAACAAGGTATCCTTATTCAACTTTTATCCTTATAAATTATAATATAAAATATAGAGCAAGCGCAACCAAATTTGCAATAAAAAACCGTAAAAAACTCTAAAATATGAGATATGAGCCAATTTCAAAAGTCGGTCACTTTTGAAATTGGCTTTGCGATTGCTTGCGGTTGCGCGCAGTTTCTCTAAAACTGCATGCAACCGCTACGCCAAATCGCGGATTTCAAGGTAGCTCTTTCAAAACTCTCTAAGTTTTGAAAGAGCTTTAGATACTATTGTTCCATTCGATAAAAATCGACAATGGATCGCCCGTATTCTCTGCGGTCTATCAATGTGAGTGTTTCGAGCTGATCTGGAAAATGATCCTCCCGCGGCCGGTGAATAAGCAAAATAGAGCCCGGTTTCATCAACTTGGACCGTGCAATTGAAGCAACGAGCTGCTGCTTAAAACGGTACGGGAAAGGGGGATCGCAAAAAATGTAATCGAAAGAGTGTTTTGCCCGTTTTACAAAGAGTTCAGCGGACATAAAATGACAGTTTATCCGCACCGGCGATATAGAAACATTTTTAATGAGGGTACTTCGTTTTAAGCTGTCCATTTCCACCGCATCAATCGGATCTGCCCCTCGGCTTGCGGCTTCCAGGGCAATAATACCCGAGCCGGAAAAAATATCTAAAAAGGATTTGCCAGTTAAGTCTCCCAGAATGGCGAATACCGATTCGCGCATGCGGTCCATAGCAGGCCGTATAACCCCTTCAGGTACTTCAACTTTCCTTCCGCATAATTGGCCTCCGGTTATTCTCATATTCTTACTCCTGTTTCAGCATCCCGTCGGCTACACGGAGGCCGCTTGCCCAGGCTGCGGTAATGCCCCGGCTCGTACCCGCACCGTCTCCTGCAAGATAGACCCCATCCAGGGCCATAAAATAGCGGGGATCCTTAAATTGGGGCTTATTTGCATAGAGCTTAATTTCAGGGTAATACATAATAGTGCTTGGATGTAATACTCCGGGCACAATAGTATCCAGCAGTTTCAGGGCTTTCCAGATGGATCTCAGAAATTTAGCCGGCATGACTAAGCTTATGTCTCCGGGGGTGCAGTCTTTAAGGGTCGGTTCAAAATCAAATAGATCATGATTAAAACTATCCCTGGTTGAACGTTTACCCATCCTAAAGTCTCCGACCCGCTGCATTAAGGGTTTACCGCCCCCGGCAAGCATAGCTTGGAGGCCGAGCATTTCTGCAAAATCCTGACCGGAAGCTAAGGGTTCGGTAAATTCAACACTCCGGAGCATGGCAAAATTAACTAATCCATTGGCAGGACGTTCCGCAGACCAGGCGTGGCCGTTCACACTGTAATAGGTTTGACCATGACCGGTTTCATACCGTTCTTTCACCACATGGGCACTCCGTGAGTTGGTGCAAAATGTCCTTACCCGTTCAGGAAAGAGAAATTTAGGGTCGTAATAATCCTTAACAATAGGGTAGTGGACTTCCCTTGTTTCTACCCGGATGCCTACATCAATGGAATTATCCGAATAGGGGATTCCTATGGTGGTCATGAGCTTTCGCAAAAAATCAAAACCGCCTCTGCCAGGGGCAATGAGGATAGCCTTATATGAAAGTTCACGTTTGTTGGTTTGAATAAGCTTTTTTTGGGGCTCGATGCTTATCAATGTCTCTTCCAGGGAGACCTCAACTCCCTTGTCCTGCAGTTCTCCGATCAGCCTATTGATGAGACGCAAGCCCCCATCGGTGCCTAAATGGGCCTGCTTTACATCCAGGAGTTCAACACCAATTTTTTGTGCCCGCTGGCCGTAGGCGCCCACATTTTTCCGTTCCATGAGGGATGGTTTTAAGAATGCAGTAACCCGTTCAAGATAGTGCTCGGCCATATCTCGGGGCCAAAAATCTATGGGAAAACCTATAGGGTAAGTAAAATTCATTTTGCAATCGTTCCGAAGTCCTCCGGAAGATACTTTTGCCTTATCCAGCAGAATGATACGGGATTGTGGTCTTTTTTCTATCAATTCAAATGCCGCACCGAGACCAGTCGGGCCTGTTCCAACAAGAATAAAATCAGCCTGTTCCATGGGAAGTATAGTAGCATATTTAGAGAGCAAAAGACGAGGGGGTTTTTAGTCCTGCAGTAGTTCCCTCAGTTCCTGGGGGCTTACCACCATGCCGTTATCCTGTTCGGCAGGACGCATGGAAAGAAGCTGTTCCAGCTGAACAATACGATTTTTAGAACCCGTTTTGTACTGTTCAAGCTTTTCAGATATCGGGATAAAAGCTGCCCCAATAGTTCCTTTACCCTGTAAGAGGGTATCCAAAAGATCTACTAAATCTTCCTCTAGATCAAGCACATTATGGACCTGTTCTTCCCAGTCTATGTATTTTTCATTTTCTTGAATTGCATTAATACAAAATTCCAGTATGGACTGAAGGTTATCCAGATCCTGGATATAAAGCTCAAGAAACAGGTCCGGTTCAAGTATAAGAGATACCCCTTCACTTAATAGCTTGAGCTTGCTGTGCAGATAAAATAGGGTGTCTTCAATGTTGATACGTTTTGGCATCACAATCCTCACTAAAGGTATCGGTATGGCAAGTATTCGACTTAAACCTTACTTGACAAGGAAAAACGCTTTCTATAGACTACCATAGCCTCTTTATCCGTCTGTGTCGACGGATCAATCATAAGTCCGTAAGGAGGACCCATGCGTCAGTATGAACTGACGGTCATCTTCCCACTGGAAGAAGACCTCTACAAAGCTGGACGTGAGCTTGTTCTGGCAGATCTTGCCAACCATGGAGCTCAGGTCGAAAAAACCGAAGAAATGGGAGATAGAGACCTCGCCTATCCCATCAACAAAAAAACTCGGGGTCGTTACACCCTGTATACCGTCAAAATGGATCCAGCGCAGCTTGTTGCTCTGGAACGGGCCTTCAAACTGAATAATAACATTATTCGCCACCTCTTTGTAAAAGTAGAGGAATAAGGAAATAATATGGCCGATCTTAACCATGTTATTCTGATCGGACGGCTTACCCGGGATGCGGAACTTAAATATACCGCCAATGGTCAGGCGGTATGTAAATTTTCTGTAGCCGTCAACCGGCGTCGAAAAAATGGTGACCAATGGGTCGATGAACCTAATTTTTTCGATGTAGTTCTCTGGGGCAGATCAGGAGAAACCCTCAATCAATATTTGGTTAAGGGGAAACAAGTCGCCGTAGAAGGTGAGCTCAAGCAGGATCGGTGGGAACAGGACGGCCAGAATCGGTCAAAGGTGGAAATCCTGGCAAACAATGTACAGCTTCTGGGCGGCGGTCAGGGGGGAGGTTCTGCCTCCGCAGGTGAAAATGGTTTTTCATCATCCCGTCGTCAGTCAGAAGCTCCGCAGGGGAGAGGCCCATCGGTAAATGATGGCCCTGGGGATGATGGTTTTGCCGATGATATTCCATTCTAAGGCTTTTTGTTAAGGAGATATTTCATGTCTGATGAGAATATGATGCAGAATGAACGGCCCGGACGGGATCGTTCCATGGATGCCCAGATGGATATGGGTATGACTGGCCGTGACGGCGAAGACCGCAGCGGTCGGGGCGGAAAAGGCAAAGTTTATTTTAAGAAAAAGGTCTGCAAATTCTGCACCCAAAAACAGAAGAT
>JAIWNU010000181.1 GCA_020216655.1 Treponema sp.
AAAGCCGCTGATAACAAGGCTAAGGAAACCAAATTCCTCGAAGACAATGGTAAAAAACCGGGGGTTAAGACTACTGCGAGCGGCCTTCAGTACGAAGTTATTTCCGAAGGCACTGGCGCAAAACCCCAAGCGAGCGATACGGTAAAGGTACACTATACGGGAACATTGATCGATGGTACCAAATTCGATAGTTCCGTCGATCGTGGCGAGCCTGCGGTATTCCCCCTGGATCAGGTCATTCCTGGTTGGACCGAAGCTATTCAGCTTATGAGCGTGGGTAGCAAATACAAATTTTTCATTCCCTCAAGTCTTGCGTACGGTGAAAGCGGCGCTGGCAATGTTATTCCTCCCAATTCAGCGCTCATTTTTGAAGTAGAACTGATTGGTATCGAAAAGAAGTAAATCGATAAGTCGGAGATAAAGGAAAAGCCCCCAGCAGCATTCTGGTGCAGGGGGCTTTTTTGTTATCTGATCAATCTACCTTATTTTACCGCAAAATAGGCGTTGATAACATCCATACAAGTGTTATGGTTGATTTTTACAATGCCCATTTCACGCTTAGCATTTTCCGTAGAATCCGACGCATGGGCCGTGTTGACCATCACATTGCTTCCAAATTCGCGGCGTACCGTACCCATGGGTGCCTTAAGCGGATCAGTCGGTCCAAGCACGTCCCGAATTTTGTTGACCGCATTTTCGCCTTCATAGACCAGGATCATACATTTAACTGAACCGGGCTGGTGCATTTCTTCCACTGGGCAAGCACTCGGTTTCTTTCCGGACATAAACTCAACAATTTGTTCAAACTGGTCTACCGCATATTCCACGCCGAAGCTATCAGTTAATGCCTTTTCGGTGTTCTCGCTCAAGGTTATTTTGAATTCACTCTCTAAAAGTTCCTTGGCCTTTTTACCAAAAATGGGGCTTAGTTTGTTTTTGAGCGCATCCTTTACGGGGCCGTAAAACTCGAGGGCTTCTGCAATAGAGAAGCGATGTACCTTCACCGAGATAATCCGAAGACCTGTTCGGGAGAACATATCGATAATGGTCCCTGGACGGGATGAATTGTATTTCCAGTTGTCGGGCTTGAGTATTACCAGGGTTCGTTCAATTTTAGAAGGGTCTGGATACACTATATTTTCGATAATATTGGGCTGGTTTTTAAGAAAACGTGCAAAGAGCGCAAGGTTTTGGTCTGCTGCTTCCTGGCTGCGGGGTGTTAATACTGCTGGTTCCAAATAGGTAACTTTATTCGGGTCATTCGGGTCTACGATCATATCCGCATAGGTATCCCGGATTGTTTCACCGGTAATCGATTCAATGCCCATGTTTTCTGGATACAGAGCCCCGACAATGTCAGAAAGCTTGCGAACCGCATCGGTTCCGCGGAAAAGAAGTAGCAAGGACCGATGGCGCCGTCCACCTGAGGGAGCAAGATTTTTTTCTACATAGTCTGCCAGGAGATCCGCTGCTTTTGGATTAGATGGATCTTTTTGGCTGCGGATAAGTCCAGCATATTCTTTTACAAAAGCCTCGTCCGGAGCAATCATTTGAGCGCCGACCAACTCTAGATCCAGCCGTGAGAGTAAACGAGCGATAACCCCGCCTGTTCGGCTTTTTGCAATCGTATAGGGGGTTACGAGAACGTATGAAAGGGTTTGATCCATATATAAAAACTCCTATAAAGGCCCTATCATAATCAGTTTTATGTTTTTTGTCTATATAAGTTATTCTATTGTAGTGAAATGCATAAATATATATAAAATACATTGACAATTTATATTTATGCAATTATTATGCAATCTACAGTAGGAGGAACTGATATGAAAAAGAGTATGGGTGTTTTTCTTGCTCTGTTCTTAGTTTTAAGCTTTGTTGTTATTCTAGCTGGTTGCGGAGGCAGTACTCAATCTAATGTTATTAAAATCGGTGTCTTTGAACCCTTAACCGGTGCAAACGGTGCGGGCGGCGCTGATGAGGCTGAGGGGGTAAAACTTGCCAATATGTTGTATCCCACGATAACAGTGGGCGGTAAGGAATATAAAATTGAACTTGTGGTGGCTGATAACAAGTCTGACAAGGTAGAGGCTGCCAATGCGGCGACCATGCTTGCCCAGAAAGCCAAGGTAAAAGCTGTTATCGGTAGCTGGGGATCTTCCCTGTCTATGGCTGGCGGACCCATTTTTGCGGAAGCAAAAATCCCCGCCGTTGGAGCCTCCTGTACTAATCCTAACGTTACCAAGGGTAACGAATATTATTTCCGTGTCTGCTTCCTGGATCCTTTCCAAGGAGAAGTAATGGCAACCTATGCCTTTAAAAACCTGGGGGCTAAAAAGGCTGCTATTGTTCGGGAAGTCTCCAACGATTATTCTGTGGGGCTTGCCAAATTCTTTGCCGACAGCTTCATCAAGCTGACCGGTGATCCAAATGCTATCGTTGCCCAGGCAGATTACAATACCGGTGACCAGGATTTTAATGCCCAACTTACCAATATCAAAAAAGCAAAACCCGACGTTATTTTTGCCCCCGGTAACTTTACTGAAAGCGCTCTGCTTATTAAACAGGCCCGTCAACAGGGGATAACTACCCCCTTCCTCGGTGGTGATACCTGGGATGAAGCTGCCTTCCTTGAAGTGGGCGGAAAAGAAGTCGAAGGAGCGGTGCTTTCCACCTTCTTTGCTAATGACGTACCGATCAATGCCACAAGCGCGTTGTTCCTTAAGGAATTCCGAGCAAAATTTAACAAGGAACCTGCTGCGGTAGCAGCCCTCGGTTTCGATGCATACCTGGTGATTCTCGATGCGATTAAACGGGCCAACTCCACTGACCCAGTTAAGATTCGGGCAGAAATCGCCAATACTACCAATTTCGAAGGTGCCGCTGGTTCTATTACCATTAACGCTGAGCGGAATGCTGAAAAAGATGCTGTTATAAAAGTAGTAAAGGATGGAAAATTCCAATACCTGACTACCGTAAAGCCCTGATATATCGTTAGTTCGAAACTATTTTAATCACCGGGGGTGTTTCGTTGCGGAAACTTGAGCGAAACACCCCTTTCAATTTACATGAAGAACCTATGGATTTATCTACCTTTTTTCAATATGTAGCTAATGCACTCTCTCTGGGAAGCCTGTATGCCCTCATAGCTATTGGTTATTCAATGGTTTACGGCATCTTGCGGCTTATCAATTTTGCCCATGGGGATGTGTTTATGCTGGGGGCGTACATTGCGTTTTACCTTGTCTCCGCATCCATTATGCCCTGGTGGGTCGCTTTTATAGTTGCGATCGGGATGACTTGCCTCTTTGGTATCGGCCTTGAACGGGTAGCTTACCGGCCGCTGCGGGATTCTCCAAAAATATCCATAATGATTAGTGCCATTGGAGCTTCTTTTTTAATCGAAAACCTAGCCATTGTGCTGTTCGATGCTCGCCCCAAGGCATTCAAGGTGCCGGAACTTTTTTCCACTGTCGTAACCATCGGGGGTGTCTCTATCGTGAGTGTGAGCTTTTTCATCCCCCTTATCACCTTTGCGCTGCTGGGGATACTTCTGTTTATTGTTCACAGGACGAAAACTGGTATGGCTATGCGGGCTGTGTCTACCGATCAGGATGCGGCCCGGCTTATGGCTATTGATGTTGATAAAACGGTCTCTTTCACCTTCGGGATTGGGTCTCTTTTAGCTGCCGTGGGTGGCATTATGTGGTCCCTAAAATACCCGCAGCTTTTGCCCCTCATGGGAGTCATGCCGGGGCTTAAGTGCTTTATCGCGGCGGTTATCGGCGGCATTGGCTCTATAGGCGGCGCTGTCCTTGGGGGCTTCCTTTTGGGCATCATTGAAATTATGACCGTAGCTTTTTTGCCGGATCTCACGGGCTACCGGGATGCCTTTGCTTTTATTTTGCTCATCATCGTACTCTTGGTCCGGCCTACCGGGTTATTGGGTAAGAATCAGGGGGAAAAAGTATGAACAAAAAGCTCTATTTATCCCTCGGAGCAGTTCTGCTGTTTGTGGGGATGCTCTTTCTGGCCGATGCGTTTCTGGATCCCTTTTCCATGCAGATATTTAAGCTCTGTGCAATCAATATTATTCTTGCCCTATCGCTCAATCTCCTTAATGGATTTACGGGCCTCTTTTCTCTGGGACACGCGGGTTTTATGTCTATCGGTGCCTATACCTGCGCCCTTCTTACCATGACGACGGCCCAAAAGGAAATGAACTTTTTCCTTAAGCCCATAGAACCTTTTTTAGCCCATATAACGATCCCCTTCCTGCCAGCCCTGCTAATCGCGGGGCTTGTGGCGGCCCTTTTTGGTTTTATCATCGGAGCGCCAGCCCTGCGCCTCAGGGACGACTACCTGGCAATCGCTACCCTGGGATTTTCTGAGATTATCCGGGTAGTGTTTACTAATCTGCAAAGTATTACCAACGGATCTCTGGGAATAAAGGGTCTACCCCGCTTTACCACCATGTGGTGGGCATGGGGAACCGCAGTCGTGACGGTGGTCCTCATCGTCAGCCTTATCCACTCAAGCTATGGCCGGGCCTTTAAGGCGATTCGGGACAACGAAATTGCAGCGGAAGCCATGGGCATTAATGTGTTTAAGATGAAACTGCTTTCCTTTGTCATCTCATCATTCTTTGCCGGTATCGGTGGGGCTCTCTTGGCTCATCACCTTACCACCATAGATCCAAAACAGTTCATGTTCCTCAAGACCTTTGATATCCTCCTGATTGTGGTATTGGGAGGTATTGGTTCTATTTCAGGTTCCATAATAGCAGCCGTGGTGGTTACTATTTTGATGGAAGCCCTCCGGTTTCTCGACGGGCCCCTTAATTTTATTTTATTTTCGACCCCCGGTGTTCCTGGAATCCGGATGGTGGTTTTTTCCATACTCCTCATGGTGGTAATCCTCTTCCGCCAGCAGGGGCTTATGGGGCGTCACGAACTATCCTGGTCTATGATAGAAGGCTGGGTCAGAAGCCTGGGCCTCAAGGGTCGAACAAGGAGCTAGCGGTGGACCATCTATTGCAAACTAAACAACTGACCATGAAGTTCGGCGGCCTTACAGCGGTATCAGATCTAAATATCGAAATAGATCCCGGTCAGATTATTGGGCTTATTGGGCCGAATGGTGCGGGAAAAACGACCGCCTTTAACATGATTACCGGGGTTTATAAACCAAGTTCGGGAACCATACTCTTTAAGGGGCACCGAATTGATGGATTAAAGCCCCACCGCATAACTGATCTGGGGATTGCCCGCACCTTTCAGAATATACGGCTTTTCAAAGAAATGACCGTACTAGAAAATGTCCTTGTGGCCCATCACTTTAGAATGGGTACTAACCTGGCAGAAGCGGTATTTAAGCTTCCGAGTTACTCGAAGAAAGAAAAAGAATCTCGGGATCTGGCAATGACCCTGCTTGAACGGCTGGGATTGGCTGAACAGGCCCATGAACGATCAACTTCGCTGCCCTACGGAAAACAGCGGCGCCTTGAAATAGCCCGGGCTCTGGCTACGGGGCCTACGCTCCTCCTCTTAGACGAGCCTGCGGCGGGGATGAATCCCCAGGAATCCCGGGACCTTATGGATTTTATTTTTAAGATCCGGGAAGATTTTAAGCTTACCATACTCCTCATTGAACACCATATGCAGGTTGTCATGGGGGTCTGTGAACGGATGTATGTACTAGACTACGGCATAACCATCGCCCAGGGGAGTCCCGAACATATTAGAAAAAATCCAAAGGTAATCGAAGCCTATTTGGGGGCAGACGCATGCTGAATATAGAAAATTTGTCGGTCCATTATGGTGGCATCCATGCCCTTCAGGGCATCAGCCTCGAAGTCCCCGCGGGGAAAATCGTGACCCTCATCGGGGCTAATGGTGCAGGTAAAAGTACCACCTTGAACGCAATTATTGGACTAGTTAAGAGCTCTTCCGGTTCAGTGTCCTTTGAAGGAAAAAATATCCTAGGCCTGCCTACGAAAAGTCTTGTAGAGCAGGGCATTGTACTCGTACCGGAGGGCCGGCGGATTTTTCCGAACCTGACAGTCCAGGAAAATCTTTCCCTCGGTGCCTATGCCCGAACCGATAAGGACGGCATAGAAAAGGATAGGGAACGGGTTTTTAGCCTCTTCCCCCGGCTTAAGGAACGGATTAAACAAAAGGCCGGAACCCTGTCGGGGGGAGAACAGCAAATGCTTGCCGTAGGCCGGGCCCTCATGAGCAAACCTAAAATGCTTATGATGGATGAACCATCTCTGGGTCTTGCACCTATCATTGTGGGAATGATTTTTGATATTATAAAGGAAATAAACAGGTCAGGTGTTACGGTACTCCTGGTAGAACAGAACGCAAAAGCTGCGTTGGAAGCCGCAGACCTGGCGTATGTGCTTGAGACCGGCCGGATTACCCTTTCTGGCACGGGCAAAGAACTTCTAGCCGATGACCGGGTCCGCAAAGCCTATCTCGGAGAAGCCGAGTAAGAGGGTGCATAAAAATGGGAAATCTTGATGCAGTCTTTGCTTCCCTCAAGGAAGCACAAAAGAGCCTTGCGTTAGCCAGCCGGAAAGACAAAGACGAAGGCCTCAGTGCAGTAATGAAGGCTATAGATGCGGACCGGCAGACTATTCTTGCAGCCAACAAGCTTGACGTTGAGCGGGCCCGTGCATCGGGTATGAAAGAAGCCCTGGTAGACCGGCTTGTCTTAAACGACAAACGGATCAATGAAATGATCGACGGTATCGACGTGGTAATACGGCAGGATGATCCCATCGGCCGGGTCCTCGACGGCTGGACATTACCCAACGGGCTCTTTATAGAAAAGATAACCGTCCCTCTGGGAACTGCGGCGATCATTTACGAATCCCGCCCGAACGTTACGGTGGACGCCTTTTGCCTAGCCTACAAGGCTGGCTGCGCCATATTGCTCCGGGGGAGCTCCGCAGCCCTTGAGTCCAATCGCGCCCTGGTCACCACCATGAAGAGGGCACTTGCGGAAGTGAACCGCTTCCCTGATGCTGTTGCTTTGGCTGACTCAGGAAATCGGGACGAGGTAGATGAAATCCTTACCGCCCGGGGTAAGGTGGATGTGGTTATTCCCCGGGGCGGCCGGGACCTCATTCGCCGTGTGGTGGACAATGCACGGGTGCCGGTCATCGAAACCGGTGAAGGAAACTGCCACATTTATGTGGAACCCAGTGCCGACTTTGAAAGTGCCCTGGCCATAGTGGAAAATGCAAAGATCCAAAAACCCGGAGCCTGCAACGCCGTGGAAACCCTGCTTGTCCACCGGGATGTGGCTCATCAATTTATACCCCTCCTTGCCCAGCGGCTTGCAGGCCGAGTCCTGCTGCGCTGCTGTGATCGTAGTAGGGCCATACTGGACAGTACACAGGGGCTGCCTACCGCGCTCAAGGTAGAGGCCGCAACCGAAGCAGACTGGGAAACTGAATACCTGGACTATATCCTTGCCATTAGGGTTGTCGATTCCCTCGACGAAGCCATAAACCATATTAACCGCTACGGCACTAAACATTCGGAAGCGATACTCACCAATAACCTTGCATCAAGCCAGGAGTTCGAACGGCGGGTCGATGCGGCCTGTGTGTACACCAATGCCTCCATTCGCTTTACTGACGGTGGCCAGTTTGGTTTCGGGGCAGAGCTTGGCATTAGCACCCAAAAGTTCCATGCCCGGGGGCCTATGGGCCTTGAAGCCCTGACCACAATCAAGTATCGTGTACGGGGAACAGGTCAAATACGGGAGTAATTATAAAAGCCATCATGATACCTCAGTTAATTGAAGACGCCCGAAAGATTGTAATAAAAGTTGGGTCCAATACGCTGGCGGACAAGCAGGGGCATATAAACCGCGCGTTCCTTGCTGAATTCGCCGAGCAGGTGGCGGATTTGCTTGCTCAGGGTAAGCAGGTTGTACTCGTGTCCTCCGGCGCCCGGATTGCGGGCATATCCACCATTGGGAAATGGGAGCGGAAACGGGACATTCACTACAAGCAGGCCCTCTGTGCGGTCGGCCAGGTGGAGCTGATGGAAGCCTGGCGCAAGGCCTTTGAACCTAAAAATATTCATATCGGCCAGCTCCTCCTCACCGCCGATGATTTTTCCAACGATATACGGACTCTGCACATGCGGAATACCCTCTTTACTTTAGTAGACGAAGGGGTGGTTCCCATCATTAACGAAAACGATTCGGTTTGTGTTGATG
>JAIWNU010000182.1 GCA_020216655.1 Treponema sp.
GCAGCCATTTCGGCATAATCAAAGGGTTTGTACAACACCGGGTAAGGTATTTTAAAATCAGGCTTTAAGTAACCAGAGGTAATAATAACATCAAGGTTAGAACAAAAGGTATTTAAGAATCGGATCCAGTAATCACCGCCAAATATATCCATCCGGTAGTCCGATACAATGACATCAACCTTTGTATCCAAAAGTATTTTAATAGCCCCTACCCCGTCGGAAGAGACCAGTACGGTAAAGCCCCTGGCCTTTAGATAATCCCTCAGGGACAATCGAATATCATCATCGTCTTCCACCAGAAGCACTATAAAATCAGAATTATTCATGGGCACCTACAGAAATCTTGGATGAAAGATCCTTTACCGTGTTTATTATCAATTCAAAATCGAGGGGCTTACCAAAAAAAGCATCGGCCCCTTCGTCCAAAATGGCCCGCTTTTCTTCAGGGATATCCAGGCCTGTCATGGCGATGATAAAAGGCTTGCCAAAGGCCGGATCTTCTTTAATTTTTTTGCACAATTTATGTCCATCAACCCCGGGGAGATCGATATCGAGGAAAATAAAACCAGGACGAATATCAGATAAAGCCTTTCCCGCTTCGAAACCGTCATAGGCCTGGTGCACACTGTAGTCCGGAAGTTTTTTTTCAAGATATCTTTTCAGTAAATCATTAAGATCCTTGTCATCATCCACTATAAGAAGGGCCTTCCATTCTACTTCATCCTGCATAAGCGCATTTAGCTCATCAGGAATCCGCATACCCCGTTCTTCAAGAAAGGTTTTTAAATCCTCCGCATAAACCCTATATTGACCCCCCGGAGTTGTAAAGGCCTTAAGATACCCGTTACGGATCCAGTTTATCGCAGTCTGATTAACCACACCGCAGATATTGGCAACTTCAAGAGCAGAAAATATGCGGATTTTACGACCATTTTTTGCCATTGCAGATTCCTCGTTCGATTATTGCGGGCGGATTCATCGCTGCCGCTGCGCCTAATCGCGGATTTCAAGGTTGCTCTTACAAAAGCACTCCATTACATCCAATTACTAAATTATATCTATAAAATCCATATAGTCAATGTTATAGATATTAAATTTTACCATATTTTGCCCTATTTGTATATGTCTTTTTCTAGATACTGTCGAATAGACTGTTGAGAAAACCCAGCCTTCTTCAAGGTCTGCATGATTTCAAATCGATCCATACTGCCGAGGTCAATGCGCTTTTTCTTTATATAACGGGGAATTGCCGCGGCTTCACGGCTGGCTGGATACAATTCATTTACCACAGAACTAGCAGTTCGGACATCGAGCCCCCTTTTAACGAGCCCGGAAATAAGCTGCATGTTGCTTTTAGTGCTGGATACACCAAGCTGGGTATGGATCCAGGCCTCTGCGAAACGGCGGTCATTAATAAGGTCCAGTTCTGTAAGCCGGCCAAGGACCCTGCGTACAACCGGTTCGGAATGACCTCGTTGTTCTAACTTTAGCGTAAGCCCCTGGCAGGATTGTTCTGCCCGGCCAATGAGTTGGAGGGCCTTTCGTTCAGCCCTGAGACATTCTGCGGAGCTCTCTAACTCCTGATATTCTTCTTCCGAAATTTCTATAGGAAAGATGGCGGGCAAAGACATCCAAGAAGCTACTTTAGATGCAAAAGCTGCAGGTAAATAGCTGAGGCGGATAAAAAACAAAGAGCCGTCGGACAACCCAATTTTGAGTATATCCGAATCGGCTCCTGTCTTGACGGAAAGCACCGTCATGCTGCAAAAGTAAAATTAACGCTTGGAGAACTGGAAGCGCCGGCGAGCACCAGCCTGACCATACTTTTTGCGCTCGACCATTCTCGGATCCCGGGTAAGGTATCCGTTAGCCCGCAATGCGGTATAGTTGGTATGATCGACCTGGCACAAAGCCCGTGCAAGGCCATGCCGGCAGGCACCAGCCTGTCCGTTCGGGCCGCCGCCGTAGACGTTGATCAGTATGTCGAACTTGTTTTCGCTCGAAGTAACCATAAGCGGCTGACGAACCATCATGGCGTGTTCGTTAAGGGTAAAATACTGGTTCAGTTCTTTGCCGTTAACCACAATTTTTCCGCTTCCGTCCCGAACAAAAACCCGGGCTACGGCAGTCTTTCTTCTTCCGGTTCCAATACCGAGATTCTTAATCACCTTGCTACCTCTCGCTTACAGTTCAATAACCTGCGGATTCTGGGCCGCATGGGGATGATTGGCACCCGCATAAACCTTTACATTCTTAAACAACTTCCGTCCCAGGGGACCCTTTGGAAGCATACCCTTTATTGCCAGCTCCAGCGGATCAGCGGGATGCTTTGCAATAAGACTTTCAAAGTTGGTGGACTTCATACCGCCCACATAACCGGTGTGACGGTAATACATCTTCTGAGTGGCCTTTCTGCCGGTTACGACGATCTTATCGGCATTGATAACAACCACATAATCACCAACTTCTTGATGAGGTGCATATATTGCTTTTTCTTTACCTCGGAGAATCGATGCAACCTTGGCGGCTACACGGCCAAGCACCTTGCCTTCCGCATCGATTACATACCATTTGCGTTCCGCCTCAGCGGGTTTTACGAACACAGTCTTCATATCATACCTTTAAAAAGGGTTTTCCAACCACGGATTTATAAGACTACCCAGCTTGGGCATCGTGCGGATAGTCCTGTATACGGGGCAATGTCGAATAATCCCATAATATGGAATCTATGTCAAGATAAGCAAAACCAAGCCGCGCTTCTATGAGCGTCTCTTACTTAGATTCTTCAGAGGAAGCGCTTTTAGCCTTTTCTTCCGCTTCTTCCTTTTTAGCCTCTATTTGGTCCTTAATATCCGCAATACCGATAAAAACGGCTAAAAGTCCAATGAGGACAGCCATGACGGGAACAGAACCGCGCAAAAATAAGAGTACATCCTGCCACCAATTCAAGCCTACAGGAATGACCGCCACTACAGCAAAGGCAATTGCGACAAGACCTACGATTAATGCTATCATACGGTAACCTCCAGCTTTTTAATCCGGCATCCTATCGGCGCCGTGTCTTTCTGATGATCATAATAAGGAACGCTATACTATAAAAGATTGTAGGCAGGTTTGGCAATATGATGGCCGCAACCGGTACGGAACCAATTTTTGGCTCAAAACCTTCGGTAATTCCCAGATTCTTTAAAATTGAATATACCGTCTCCGCATAGGCAGCAATGGTTCCAATAACCATAAGCATCCACGGAATATCCCGGATTTTAGACCACAGCATGATCGCAAAAAACGATGCCAGGGCACCCAAGAAAAGACGGCTCACGATAAAAATAAGCTGGCCCGTATCCATAGGTATAGTATCTATGCTTCACCGGCAAAAGACAAGAGCTTGCCGAGTTTTACATCGAGTCCCGGACTAAGCTGCCAGGGCAGTATCAGCGGATCCGACAAATCAGGGGGCAGCAGAAAACCTGCTTCGAGGAACTGCAGAAAAAGCTGCTTGTAGGCATCGCCGCCGAGATCTGGAGGGGGGAACCAATAAAGACCTGAGCCTTTCCAGATTGAAGACTTCTCAAGGGCCCTCATCGTTTTTGGCAGATGCGGGAGCGCTAAGGTTTCTAAGGCCCGCTTAAGGTCGTACAGCGCCCGTTGGGCATATTCGGCGAGTACCGGCGAAATAAGATCGCTCGGCGGTAAATGCGGGTCCGCAGAATCGGGGAGCAGGACCGCCGCAATTTCCTCTGACCAGGCAACGGGGAGTACGGGTACAATTATTTCTGTTTCATATTGATAAACAGCTGGGGTCCAGGGCCGCCAGAGTACAAGCGGTGGGGACCGGTCAGCGGCAGGATTCCCAGATTTTGAAAAAAGCCAGGGATTGGCAGGATCGCCAATATCTTCTCGCCGTACCGGCTGCTTTAGCGCACAACCTATATGATACAAAGCCCGATGTAAGCCCCGGTAAACCCGCACGGTTTTCCCCGGGAAAAGCGCGCCGAGGGCCTTTTCCAGGTGCCGCATCCCCGGGTGAGGCGCGGGCATCCACACCCCTCGAGAAAGGGTGTTTTTAAGACAGGTAAGCTCCTGGCTTTTACCGTGTCCCAATATGGCTCGCCCGCCCTGCTTCCAAAGATCAACGAGCCTGGTTCCACGATAGGTATATAAAAAGTCCCCCCGGGCCCTGCGAATTGGTTCGACTAACTTGATCAGTTCATAGTCCATCCCGATCTATCCTCATAAAACGTTCACTCTGATACTTGCTTAAGAAACGGACCTGTTTTCCGGTTTCAAACCTGGCTTCGATAAGGGGGCCCTCAGGACCTTCCGAAATACCGACCACCTGGCCGTACCCATAATCGTCGTGAAAAAGGGCGGAACCGAGCTGCCAGCGGCCATCGCTGGAAGTGCAGGATACCCGGTCTCTGTTCCCGGCGATCGAAGCGGATCTTGCAGCAGAGGCCACTCCCAGAGGCTGCCTTTGAACAAAGGTTCGAGGGACTGTCCCCAGGGTTTTAACAGACTCCAAAGGAACTTCTAATAAAAAACGAGAGGGCTGATTCATATTCGTTCGCCCGTACATTCGGCGCATGGCGCAGGTTGTGAGATAGAGCTCGTCCATGGCCCGGGTTACCCCAACATAAAAGAGTCTCCGTTCTTCTTCCAGGTCCTCATCTTCCTTATCTGCCCGGGGGAAAACACCCTGTTCCAGACCGGTAATAATAACCTTTCGGAACTCTAAGCCCTTAGTGTTGTGAACGGTGATCAGGGTCACCGCATCGCTAGAATCCTCGCCGCTTTCCATAGAACGGTCCAGTTCGATATGTTCAAGGAATTCGGCAAGCCCCTCTGCAGTGGCGGGATACAGGCTCGCCGCGTTGGCCAGTTCCTGAAGGTTGGAAAGCCGTTGGGTACCGGCGATTTCGTCTTCGGTGGCGTGGTATTCTGCAAGGCCGCTTGCTTCTATGAGATACACTATCAGGACAGAAAGGCCATCGCCGGCGCTCAGCCGATTGCTGGAAAGAATATTTGCTAGCGGCCGCGGCTGTTCTGGGTTGAGCAGCTTTGTTCCCTGTTCCAGTAGGGATAAAAAGGTTTTTAAGCCAGCTTGAGCTTTCTTGGACAGTTCTGGCAGCACCGACTGGGAGGCAGCCACAAGATTCCCGCGCTGTAAAGCGGTGCCCCTAGCCGATTCCTGTAATATTTTTTCTACGCTGGCCTCTCCAAGCCCCCGGCTTGGCTTATTAACAACCCGCTTAAAGGCAATCTCGTCCCGGGGATTTACCATAAAGGATAATAAGGCCAGAGCATCCTTAACCTCTTCCCGTTCGTAGAATTTTAAGGAACCAACGACTTTATAGGGAATATGCCGGCGTAAAAATTCGGTTTCAAAGGTCAGTGATTGGGCGTTGGTCCGATACAGGATGGCCCAATCGACATAGGAGCCGCCTTGTTTTTGCATAGATTTTTGTATCAGTTCTGCACAAAACGAAGCCTCCGTCTCCTGGTCAGGCAGGAACACCAGGGTGGGCGGCTTGCCGTCTCCCCGTTCAGCCTGCAGCTTCTTTCCGAGGCGGCCCCGGTTATTGTCCACCACCGTACCGGCCACAGCCAATATAGGCGCCGTAGAACGATAATTCCGTTCCAGCCGTATGATATCGGTGCCGGCAAAGCGTTCGGGGAACTCTAAAATATTGCGGACCTCCGCTCCGCGGAACCGATAAATTGACTGGTCATCGTCCCCGACCACGCAGAGATAGGTCTCAGGGGTAAAAAGCTCCTTAAGAAGCTCAAACTGGGCCACATTGGAATCCTGATATTCATCAACCAGAATGACCTGGAACCGTTCCTGAAACCTTTTTTTTACCTCCGGGAAAGTGCGGAGAATTTCCACCGGTTTTTTAATCAGGTCTCCAAAATCTACATTTCCGATTGAACGAAGTTTTGCTTCATACTGGCTATAGAGTTTTCTGAACTGCGGCCGGTGGTCTATAAGGTCGAGTTCTGGATCTTCGGGGCTAAGAAAATAATCCTTTGCCCGGGCTATAAGGTGGGCTGCCTTTGCGGCTTCTGATCTTGGCTTTTCGGGCATAAGGCTCGCAAGCAGGATAACCGTATCATCGTCATCGTAAATGACAAAGTTGCTGTCCAAACCAAGGAGGGATCCGTTCCGCCTCAGGAACCAGGCCCCAAATGAGTGGAAGGTCCGTATCATCGCATCGGCAGCCCGGCCATCGATTACCTGGGCTCGTTCGGCCATTTCGCGGGCCGCCTTGTTGGTAAAGGTAACCGCGAGGATTGACCGGGGGTCAACGCCCCGTTCCTGCACAAGATAGGCAATTTTAGTGGTAATGACCCTGGTTTTTCCCGAGCCCGCACCGGCAAGGATAAGCAGGGGGTTCCCCCAATGCAACACAGCCTGCCGCTGTTCAGGATTTAGGACGGAAAGGTAGTTTTCCATACAGAATCCTCTTAAGAAGTATGTCGATACGCTGCGTCCAGGTCAAAGCCTGCCCGTGAAAATATTTTAGCAGACACAATAGAACCGAGTTCCAGATCCGTATCTGAACTAAGCACTGTGGCTCCATCTACTTCCGGGGCCTGGCAGACCGTACGGCCCAGGTAGAGTCCTTCTTCATTTTCAATTCGTTCTTCCACAAGGACCGGCAGGGTTTTACCGACAAAGCGGTCCATTTTTGCCTCAGTTATCGGGATCTGGGCGGCCTCTATGCGTTGCTTCCGGGACTCGGCTACTTTTTTAGAGGGCCGCCCCTTCATGTCATAGGCAGGGGTGTTTTCTTCCCGTGAATAGGTAAACACGCCGAGCCAATCGAGCTTAGCTTTTTGCTGGAAATCCAAAAGGGTTCCCATATCTTCCTCAGTTTCTCCGGGGAAACCGACCAAAAAGGTGGAACGTATGGTGGCCTCAGGCAGTGCATCCCGGATGGCCGCAAGCAAGGCAAGATAGGTTTCACTATCCCCCCGTCGGTTCATCAATCTGAGGATCTTCGCTGAAGCATGCTGGAAGGGAAGATCAAAATAGGGAAGAATGCGGGGATCGCGCTGCATGAGGGGGAGAATTTCATAGGGGAAATGGTCTGGATGAATGTACAGGAGCCGAATCCAGAAATTCCCCGGAAGTTCTGAAAGGGCAGCTAAAAGTTCTGAAAGCCTGCAACGGCCCGCTTCAAAGGCCCCCGCGGCGCCATCCTTTCCATAGGAGCCAAGATCCTGGCCAATGAGGCAAAGTTCTTTTACCCCCCGCTGAATAAGGCCAGAACATTCAGCCACGATCGAATCGATGCTCCGGCTTCGCAGGTTGCCCCGGATAAGGGGTATGGCGCAATAGGTGCAGCGGTTGTCGCAGCCTTCGGTTATCTTTACATAGGCAGAACCAGGAAGAGAAAGCAGGGGGCGGTCGTCGGAACAGCGGGCAAAATCGGTTTTGCCCGTGGGGTCCAAAGGAGGAACCAGGGCGGTATGGGCTGCAGCCATGGCTAGATCCGCGGCTTCAGTAATGCGGGACAAATCGGTGTTGCCAAAGAGGGCATCCGCTTCCTTTAGTTCCGCCGCAAGTTCATCAGCATATCGCTGGGCAAGACAGCCGGCAAGCAGTATTCTTTTACCCGGATAGAGCTGGCGGTACGAAAGGACCGCTTCTATCGATTCCTTTTTAGCGCTTTCTATAAAACCGCAGGAATTAACGATGATGAGATCCGCCGTATCCGAATCGGCGCTGGGCTCCCAACCGGCCTGCTCCAGCACCGACATAATAACTTCACCGTCGACCTGATTTTTCGCACATCCGTGGGGGTCTAGATAAAACCGCCGCTTCATCAATCGAGCCGTACCGTGGTTAGTTTATAACGGCCATCGTCATCCTTGACCCATTTGAGATCCGTGACCACTACTTCGCCGGGAGATCCTATTTCTACATCCACGGTTTTGCCGCCGCCGATGACCTGGAATTTAACCGCGCTGGCGTTGGAAAGCCAGAGCCGTATGCCATTCTGGGCTTGCACATTCAAAATATCGGCCTTCTGGAAATACCGTTCATCCCGGTCTTTCCGGTCGCTTTCCCAGCGCAGGAGGCAATTGCCCTTAAAGGTAGCTTGCAGGGTAAAGGGATAGGGGTTGGGAGAAGACAAAAGCACCGGCGCATTGGTAGGGGCTGGATTTGCCGCAGTGGGCTCTGCAATTGGGGCGCCCGCCGCGCCCGCAGCGCCCG
>JAIWNU010000183.1 GCA_020216655.1 Treponema sp.
CCGTCTTCGGGATTCTTCCTGAAGTTCTTGGTAGGCGCTCACCAGTTCCTGGGTCCTCATCTGGACCTGTTCTTCCAAAATGTGGACCCGCTTTTTTTCGAGTTCTACCTCATGGAGCCGCTGTATATTGTTTGCGAGAAATGTGGCGCAGCTGCACATATGGGGCTGCGCATAATCATAGGAATTGTAAACAAGGATGCCGACATATTTCTCTCCGGACCTTAAGGGATAAATACATTGAACCGAAGATTGTTCCTGGTTTAAAACATCCTCTATTGATACGATAGAATGATTGCCAGCCTCGAAGCATTCCTGATCTGATCCTTTCCGGTATACCAATATTGCCTGTCCGCTCGAATCCTTGAGGGGTTCTGGAAAAATAAAGAGATAGCAGAGCGAAACGGAAAGATTTGCCAGGAAATCTGAAAGATATTGCACCATACCTTGATAGGTATTGACCGTGATGAGCCGCTGCCCCAGGTAGCTAAGGTTCCGCATGTTTTGTTCTGATTTTACCGAAAGATATAAATAGGAAGCCGAATCTCCTTCGGTAAAAGAATGTTGAAAATGATGTTTAAGATTTTGTGGTAAGACTGTAAAGGGTCGTAATGCCGCATCGCTTTTGGGTAGACTCGATCCTTGTTTGCGGTCCGTGGCGTTGCAACCACAGGATTCACGGATGACAAGAGTCGATTCTACATAATTGACTGTCTCCACAGCTTCAGTATTAAGCTGTTTTTCAATTAGGCTATGCAACAGCATGAGGGCTCCTTTCCCCAGTTCGTCCAGAGGCTGGTGAATTGTAGTAATCGGCGGATACTCCATGCTGGCCAGTGGAATATCATCAAAGCCAGTAATAGCGCATTTTTTCCAGAGAGGATTTTCGGATGTTTCTATGGCTTTAATTACACCGATTGCCATGTTGTCGTTGGCCGCAATAATCGCATCGACGGGGTCTGCCGGGAATGTCTGAATGTATTTTTGGGTTATAACCATGCTGGAATACTCATGAAATTGGCCATGTTCAATTGTTATTTCAAGAGGCTTCCCTTTTTTAGCATACTTATCTGTCATGCTTAATAGTATGTTTTCTCTGATAATATTATCGTGGTGCTGAGCTGGGCCGCCGATATACAAAAATTTACGGTAACCATGATTTTCTACGAGATGGTTAATGAGATCAGAAAAAGCTGATGTACTTTCTGTTAATACAGAAGAGAAACCGGAAAAACGTTTGCCGATAGAAACACAGGGAATTGTGGCGAATAATTTATGAATATATGCCGTTTCTTTATCTGAGAGGTCTCTCCCAATCACCGAAGACAAAAAGAGAACTCCATCCACTTTTAGCCATGGTTCTGAATAAAAGGGTGTAGTTTTTTCTCTCACGCTAAAGATGTGCTCCGATTGAATACATACAACTTGATAATTAAGTCGATATGCCTCTTCCCTAATGGCTTTGAAAATTGAAATCTGGTATTCTTCATCGAGATTGTTCACGAAGAGGGCAACCCTTTTTTGCGGCACCGGTAAAATCCCCTATATTCAGACTTATGGCACCATTATACCATAGTTTTGGGAGATAATAACGATGAAAAAGCCTTCTGTATCAAAACAATTAGCGGTTTTTACCGTCCTGTGGCTTCTGTTGCCAGGTTCCCTTATGGCCCTTGGGACCAAGGATCGAGCTAATACCCAGTCAAAACCTCAAGAGCCGCCAATAAAAGAAACGGTGGTTTTCGAAGACAACTTTGAGCAGGCCTTGCAGGGATGGACAGGGCGGGCCTCAGAAGTTATCAATCTTGTGGAGAACAAGGCTTCTGATGGTAAAAAAGCCTTGTCGATTTCAGGCAGAACCAGTACCTGGAATGGTCCTATCCGTGATATTACGGCCATACTTAAAGCCGGAAACAGCTACAAGATCGGTCTATGGGTTCTTTATGAAGAGGGAACAGAAAAGCTCGATTTTACTTTGAGCCTAGAGCGAACTATCGGAACCAGTAAGGATTATCTTAATCTGGGCGGCGGAACGGTTCCCCGGGGAGATTGGACTTTTCTTGAGAGTACCTATACAGTTCCGGTCACTAAAAACCCTGCCCAGTACCGGCTCTATGTAGAAACAAAATACAAACAGGACGATCAGGCTACCAAGGATGACCTGACACCTTTTTATATTGATGGAGTCAAAATCGTGCAGCTACCTCCACCTAAACCGGCCCAGGCCGAAACAGATATTCCCGCTTTTTATACCTTTTTTAAAAACCTCCCGATCGGAGCGGCAATTACTTCTGCAGATTTAGATGCCTCACGGCTGCATAATAGACTTCTGCGGCATTTTAACGCCTTTGTCTATGAAAATGAAATGAAACAAGATGCAATCCAGCCCACTGAAGGCCGTTTTGTATTCGACAAAGCCGATGCCCTCATAGCTTTTGTACAGAAACAAAATGCCAGAGTAAGAGGGCATACACTGGTATGGCATAATCAGTATCCAAAATGGTTCTTTCAGGATCCCCAGGATCCAACAGCTCAGGTCAGTAAAGAGCTGTTGCTTTCCAGGATTGAAACTCATATCAGGACTGTGGTTGGAAGATATAAAGGGAAAGTATATGCCTGGGACGTGGTCAATGAAGTTGTGGATGAAAGCGGGGCCCTCCGCAATTCACCGTATTTAAAGATAGTGGGCAGTGACGAGTATATAGCTAAGGCCTTCCGCTGGGCCCGGGAAGCGGACCCTAAGGCACAGCTTTTTATCAATGACTACAATATAGAATTTAAGGGACCAAAACAGGATGGACTCTTTAATCTAGTAAAAAAATTAAAAGAGGAAGGGATTCCCATAGACGGTGTGGGATTACAGGCCCATATCAGTATAGGATTCCCTACGGTTAATGACATGAGGAACGCGATTCGGCGTTTTGCTTCCCTCGGAGTAAAGGTTCATATTACCGAACTGGATATGTCAATTTATAGTTCCGGTTCGGAACCTAAAAAAGAAGCAGACCGAGAAACTCTGCTTGCTCAGGCGGATAAATATCGGGAACTTTTTACCATGTTCCAAGAGGAAGCTGTGGCAGGAAATTTGGATATGGTGATGCTGTGGGGTCTCTCTGATGACCGTACTTGGCTCAACAATTTCCCCACTCCCGGCAGGGGGGATTACCCACTGCTCTTTGGAAAGGATCTTCGGGCTAAGTCTGCCTACTGGGCAATTGTAGATCCGACAAAGCTTCCTATAGGAATAAAAAATGGCTATGCCTATAAATTGGAAACAATAGATCTCTCGAATAGGATGTGGAATTACCTCATGAATATTCCGATACAGGATCAAAAGGGCAATACTTTTGGATCCTATAAAGTGGCTTGGAATAACAATACCCTGGCGGTGCTTGTAACGGTACAGGACGATACGGCGGACAAGCAAGATTCAGTAACGGTTTATGTAGAGCCAAAAAACAGACGTCAGGAAAAACGAAGCGACGATTTAGTAAGCATCTCTCTTCCTCGGACTAAGGCTACGGCTGATAACGGAAAAGAATATACGGTCCAGATGGCCTTTCCTTTCTATGCAAAAGCGGAAACAAAAGCTGGCTTTGATATTGTTATCACTGATGGGTCTTCAAAAGGTAAACTTGTACAAAGCTGGAACGATTATACCAACAGTCAGGAGAACAGTACGATAAATTTTGGCACCTTGACCTTTAAGGTTCTTCCCAGAACGTTGGATGTCAAAAAAGGAACCGTAACAATCGGGCGAGCAAGGGATCCTCTTTGGGATTCGGCGGAGCCGATTCCCATGAACGTTAAAACAGTGGGTGTTACAGAGGATGGATCCGAATTCAGGCTGCTCTGGGACGAAGAGTATCTCTATGTCCTCATTGATGTAAAGGATAATCTGCTGAACGACAAGAACAGCAATCCCTGGGAACAGGATTCCGTGGAGGTATTTATAGACCAGAATAACGGCAAGACTTCAAGTTACGAAGCCGACGATGCACAATACCGGGTGAATTTCAGAAATCAGAAGAGTTATAACGGCGGAGATGAGCTACGGTTCCAGTCAGCTACCAGGGTTGTACTTGGCGGCTATTGGGTCGCAATGGCGGTTCCCCTGACCCATATAAAAGCTACAGCGGGCAGTTTGCTTGGCTTTGATGTGCAGATTAACGAAGCAGATGCTTCGGGAAACCGGCTTGGAATACGGAATTGGCATAATGACACTAATATGGGTTACAAGGATCCCAGCGGATTTGGTATAATCAGGCTCGTAGAATAAAGAGTGGATTATGCCGGTAACCAAAGTATTGCTTGTAGAGGATCATCCTATTTTCAGCAAAGGCCTCGCCTTCCTTATAGAATCTCAAAAGGTCTATAAGGTTGTCGGAGAGGCTCGGGACTGTCAGAATGCAAAGGAGCTCATTCGGGAGACAAATCCGGATATCCTCATTCTTGATTTGAACTTGAAAGGGGACAATGGGCTTGATCTTATACAGGATCTGAGGGCTGGTAACAGAGAGCTTCCCATATTAGTGCTGTCCATGTACGAAGAGCGATATTATGCCGAACGGGTACTCAAAGCAGGTGCCCGGGGGTATATCATGAAAGCTGAGGCGGGGGATAAAATTCTCGAAGCGATCCGAACCGTCTTAGCCGGAAAGATTTGGCTGAGCGAAGCAGAAAAGGAACGGATGAGCGAGTATGACCCGCTTAATTCAGGTTCTGGTGCACTGTCGTCCTTTGCGTCCCTATCAAAACTGTCGAACCGGGAACTGGAGATTTTTACTCTTATTGGCCGGGGCTTAGGGACCATAGAAATTGCAAACCGGCTCAATATTAGCACAAAAACTATCGATACCCACAAGGAACATCTTAAAGAAAAACTCCATTGCCGCAGTTCCCAAGAACTGCGGCAGATGGCGGTAGAATGGCAGGCCAGCGGTGCTGCCAATTCTCTGGTATAGGGAAAAGCCCCGATTCCGGACTCAGAACATCCCTCCCTATAATGGTTTTGTCACGCAGACGAAATTGTTGTAAGGAGGGTTTTATGCATAACAGGAAGAATATAGTATCCTTTCTGAAGATCGTACTGGCAGGGATTGCCTTAGTTGTTCTATTTGGATGCGGACAGGAGCAGAAAAAAGCTTCGGTTCCGGTAAGTCGGGGAGATGACTATCCTATAAACATTTCTGTTTTTACCTTTGAAAATTACCAGACACCCCCAGAGGACAACAAAATCTACAAATGGATCAAAGAAAAGTTCAATGTAACCTTTACTTGGGATATTGCGGTCGGTCAGAAAGACCAGAAAATTGGCACCATGATTGCTGCCCGTGATTACCCAGATCTGCTTCTGGTTGATAGTACTAAGTTTATCGAAGCAGGAGCTTTGATACCCCTGGAAGACCTGATTGAGAAATATGGCCCTAACCTTAAAAAACATTATGCCAGTGTGTGGGAGAAAATAAAGGAAGACGACGGCCATATTTACTGCCTTCCCAACTGGGGGGTAATCGACGGCCAATACAAGAGTACCTACTATGGTGATTCTGCTTTGTGGATCCAAAAGGCGGTTCTTAAGGAATTTGGTTATCCCAAGATCCGAACCATGGACGAGTATTTTGATATAATCGAAAAATACAAAGAAAAGTATCCGACCATCAATGGCTTGCCGACTATCGGTTTCACCATACTTACTTACGATTGGCGGGCCTTCTGTCTTATCAATCCTCCGAACTTCTTGGCGGGAAATCCCAACGACGGCAACGTAGTAGTGGATAAAAAAAACTTTGATGCCAAGGTGTTCTTGGGGCTCGATATATCTAAAAAGTGGTTTAAAAAACTGAACGAGATGAATTCCAAAGGTTTGATCGACCGGTCCTGCTTTGTAGATAACTATGATCAGTATATGGCCAAACTCTCTTCCGGCCGAGTCTTAGGAATCCATGACCAGTACTGGCAGTTCCAGGATGCCACAACATCCCTTTTAAACCAGAATATGTACATCAATACCATGGCTCCCCTTCCTATCGTATTTGATACTTCAATTAAACCCTGGTATCGGAATCGGCCCCTTCCCAATATTCGTCGGGGTTACGGTATTAGTGTAAAAGCTAAGGATCCAGTCCGTATCATTCGGTTCCTGGATGCCCAGCTTTCTGAAGAAGCCCAAAAGGTGTTCCAGTGGGGATTCTTGAACGAAGACTATGCTCTGGATGCTAAAGGCGTTCCTTTTAGAACCGAAGAACAACGGAACCAGCAGAACGATCCGGTCTGGAAACTCCGAAACAAGGCAGAACTTTGGTTCGCCGATGCTCCCAAAATGGAAGGAACCTTCAGCGACGGTAACCCCACGAGCATTGGAGAGGTCCCTGCAGAAGCTCTGGCAGCCCAGCGGCCGGAAGATGCGGAGCTGCTGAAGGCCTACGGTGTATCAAGTTTTGCAGAACTTATGGACCCCAATCCTCCTGAAAATCCGATCTACTTCCCCGCATGGCAGCTTGTTCCTCCAGACGGGTCCCCTGCCCAGATCGCATGGAAAAAAGCGGAGGATCTCTATAGAAAATATCTCCCCAGAATTATTTTGGCCCGGCCTGCCCAGTTTGAAACTCTGTGGAATGAATATGTGGGAGTGCTTAACAAAGTTGGTCTTGAAGAATACGAGAAATTCATGAAACTTGAAATCCAGAAACGGGTTACCAAATGGTCAGTCAAAAAATAAGGCGTAAAAAGTGACGGGTTTTTAAGGACTGAGAGAACGTTACGCAAGCCCCTTTTTTTTACCCGTCGCTTTCCGAGAATCGGCAGATAGTTTATTGCCGGGATAGCCCCGGAGGAGAAATCATGATGCGGAGAAGTGGATGAAAGAAAAATCTTTTATAGATAAATTAACCTTGCAGCGCCAGTTGGTGTTTATGTCAGTGCCTCTGGTGCTCTATGTTGTTTTGTTTGCCTACGTTCCACTCTGGGGCTGGTCCATGGCATTTCAAAATTTCAGACCCGCCAAAAGTTTTTTCGAACAGGAATGGGTCGGCCTTAAATGGTTCATGTTCCTGTTCCAGGATGACAACTTTCTCAAGGTCTTGCGGAATACCATTGCCATGAGCCTTATCAATCTTGGCTTTGGATATATATCCGCTATTACTCTAGCCTTATTGTTAAACGAAGTAAAGGAGCGTTTTTTCAAACGAGCCATCCAAACCATTTCATATTTGCCCCACTTTTTGTCCTGGGTCATTGTGAGCGGACTAGTGGCTTCCATGGTATCCGTAGAAGACGGCGCGCTGAACCAAGTTCTGCTTGCCCTCAGGATTATAAAGGAACCAATCATGTGGCTCGGGGAGGGCAAGTATTTTTGGTGGCTCACCGGTATTACTTATGTATGGAAAGAAGTAGGCTGGAACAGCATTATTTACCTTGCAGCCATTTCCGGTATCGATCCAACACTTTATGAAGTTGCTGAGATTGATGGCTGTAATCGGCTTAAGAAAATGTGGTACATTACCTTGCCGGGTATTAAATCGACCATCATCGTCCTCTTGATAATGAGTATCGGACACATTCTTGATGCGGGATTTGAACTCCAGTTCCTGCTCAGAAACGGGCTCATCCAGGACTATTCGGATACAATAGAAATTTATGTACTCAATTTCGGCCTCAATTCAGGCAACTATTCTTTAGCTACCGCCGCAGGTATGTTCAAGAATGTGATTAACGTAAGTCTCATATTTTTGGCTAATTTTCTTGCCAAACGGATGGGAGAGGAGCGGCTCATATGAACCGATGGCAGAATCGCAGGTACTTTCGATCTTATATGGAAGATTTTTTATTTGATAGTTTTACCAAACTGATCCTTATTATATTAGCGGTGGTTACCCTGTACCCCTTCTGGAACACGGTAGTAGTTTCCTTTAATGATGCAACGGATACCATCCGGGGCGGACTAACCTTTTGGCCGCGAAAGGTCAATCTGCAGAATTATAAAGCGGTCTTTGCTTCCGGCACAATATACCGGGCTTTCCTGGTATCGGTGAGCAGGGTAATCCTTTCTACTATGGGCAACATTTTTCTTACCAGTATGTTGGCCTATGCGTTGAGCCGTAAAGAATATGTGCTCAGAAAACAGCTTACCTTTGTGCTTATCCTTTCTATGTATGTAAG
>JAIWNU010000184.1 GCA_020216655.1 Treponema sp.
TTTTATATAGTATCCATAGATCAAGCCAAATGGACCAGCTCTGAATATAGTAGGTGTCAAAAGCAACTCTTTCATCATAATCCGTATCGGAACGGCCCGAAACCTGCCATAGACCAGTCAGCCCAGGTTTTACCGCAAAAACACGTTTAAAATGTTTCCCATATTTTTCTATTTCAGCTTCCACAATAGGCCGAGGTCCAATAAGACTCATTTCATTTTTTAATATATTAATAAGTTGCGGAAATTCATCAAAACTTGTTTTTCTTAAAAAGCGACCAATCGGGGTAATACGAGGATCGTTCTTAAGCTTAAAACTTGCATCCCACTCTTTTCGGGCTTCTGGGTCTTTTTCCAGCAGTTCTGCAAGACGTTTATCTGCATCTATTACCATAGAGCGGAATTTATATGCTTTAAAGGGTTTGCCATTACGTCCAATTCGTGTGTGTTTATAAAGTACAGGTCCTGGAGAAGATATTTTTATTAATAAAGCAATAATAGCAAATAATGGTAATAAAATAATTCCACCAAAAACAACCAAAAAGAGATCAAGGATTCTTTTTTTAATTCTATTCCAAGGCATCAGAAGCTGTTGGCTTGTTGATAAACCTAAAATACCATCAAAATCACGTACAGACATCCACATATTTGTTAAGCCAAAAAAATCAGGAATAAGAACGTTATATTTAAAAGCAGAAACTGATTCATCAAGAATGTCTGCAAGTCGTCTTCGATCTGCTCCTGGCATGGCTACAATAGCCATTTTAATGTTAAATCTTTTAACAAGGTATGGCCCTATGGATGTATCATGAACAATAGGAATGTTGCGATATGTATCACCTACAGAAGAATCATCATCTAAGAATAACACAGGTATATAACCAACTGATGGATTATCTAACAAACGATCCGCAACTATTTTACCTGATTTACCACAGCCATAGATGACTGCAGGTATTCCCCATAACCTAGTACGGCTTATCAAAGACCTTGTGATTGTACGACATAACATAAGGACCCAAACAGAAAAAAACCAACTAATAAAAAATGCTACCATTTCCGCGGTAATCTTATATTGTGCATTGATTGCCATAAATAAAATAATTGCACCATGACCTACTGCGGAACCTACAGCAAATCTTCTTAATTCTTCTGCAGGTGCAAGACTTACTCCAGGATACAAACTATTTACATAAAACAAGATAACAAAAGCTGGTACAAAGGGCCAGTAATTTAAAAATGATCTAAAACTAATTATGGTTAAATCATAGGCATTAACAAGAAAAAATGCAAAGCCAAAACATAACATAATAGCAAAGAAATCAGAAATAATAAATGCTATAGCGGCGTATGCAGATGTGGTGTGTTTATAACGACTCAAATACCAAATATCAAAATCTTTAATATTCATGTTTTAACCTTTTCGTTTTAAAATTTAACATTCTTAATATATGATATAAACCATTTGCAAAATTTTTCAAGTCCATTTTCTAGTAATGTAGAAGGCCGCCAATTTATAACCTGTTCTAAATCAGATACATCTGCAGATGTTGAATATACATCGCCTTTCTGCAATGGAAGATAAGTTTTTTTTGCATTTTTCCCAAGATAATGTTCTAGAATTGAAATAAAATCGGAAATACATTCCGACTGACTATTACCGATATTGTACAGGACGAAGGGGGCTGAAGAGGTGGCAGGATCTCCGGTAGTTCCGTTTCTCTGTCCCCCAGGGGGGCGTCCCAAAAGCCGCACTATTCCTTCGATTACATCGTCGATATAGGTAAAGTCCCGATACATATCTCCATGATTGTATACTTCTATGGGCTCCCCGGAAAGGATGGCCTTTGCAAATTTAAAGTAAGCCATATCGGGCCTTCCCCAGGGGCCGTAAACAGTGAAAAAACGAAGGCCGGTGGTTGGTATACCATATAAATGAGAATACGTGTGAGCCATGAGCTCATTAGCCCGTTTGGTGGCCGCATAGAGGCTAATAGGGTGGTCAACCCCATCATGGACACTGAAGGGTTGTTTGCTGTTAAGGCCATACACCGAAGAGCTGGATGCATATACCAGGTGGGGAACCTGGGTGTGGCGACAGGCCTCCAGAATAGATAGAAAACCGGTGATATTGCTCTGGGTATAGGCAAAGGGATGATCGATACTGTACCGAACTCCTGCCTGGGCTGCGAGGTGAATCACCGCATCAAAGTGGTGACAACGAAATACCTGTACCACCGCTTCGTAATCCTCAAGGTTCAGGCGAATAAAGGAACCGGTAGTATAGACCGTGCTTTGCACTTCTTTACCATAGGTTTCTACTTCCCGGGAAAACCCAAGTTCTCCAAGGCGATCGAGCTTGAGGGATGGGTCATAATAGTCGTTTATGTTATCAAGACCAAGGACCCGGTGGCCTTCAGTAAGGAGCCGCTTACACAGATGGAATCCGATGAAACCGGCTGCCCCGGTAACAAGATAGGTGCCCATTATGTTTTTTCCCATATTATTTTTGTTTGTTGATACATATGTTCAAAGGTAAAATGCTGAACAAAGCGTTTTCGTCCTGCCTTCCCCATTCGGTAGCGGAGCTCTGGATTTTCAAGAAGTTCCCTCAGATTCATGGTAAGCCTTGTCACATCTCCCCGGGGAACCAGAAAGCCCGTTTCCCCATGGACTACCGCTTCCCGGCTTCCCCCCACATCGGAGGCAATGACCGGTAAGCCCTCTCGCATGGCCTCAAGGATAGAACGGGGGAAGCCTTCCCAGTGAGAGATGAGGAGATACAGGTCCGCCTGTCTTAGAAATTCTGTCACCGACTTTTGCTGACCCGTAAAGGTGACCCGATCGGCGAATCCAAGGCGCTGTACCTCCTGTTGTGCCCACGCCATACGGGGCCCATCACCGATAAGGGTAAGGTGCCAGGGAAGGTCTTGAAGATCTGCCAGGGCCTTAAAAAGGGTAGGGTGATCCTTCTGCTCTTGAAAACGGGCGATCATTACGAGTTCGATAGGCCGTGTATCTTCTGGCCCCTTATTGATAGAGGAGGGCCCCTTTCCCTGGCTAAACTCGGTGAACTTTTCTGGGGGAAGGGTATCGGGCATGCCGTTATGGATGATCTTCATTTTTGTGGCTGGAACCACATGATAGTCGCGGGCTAGCTGATAATCGTATTCGGATACTACAATGATTTTTTTACAAAGTCGGGCGCAGATGTATTCGGTAGAGAGCACAAAAATCTTTTGCACCAGGGATATCCCTTCGGCAAATTGCCAGCCATGGGCAGTAAATATAGAAGGAACCCCGCAGAGGAACGCCGCAATTCGGCCGACGAGGCCTGCCTTGGCGGTATGACAACTGACGAGGGTAGGTTTTTCTTTTCTTATGATGCGGATCAACTGGATAATGGCTTTGATATCCAGAAGAGGGTTGATGCTCCGTTGTAATGCCGGAAGAGCAACCCAGGGGGTTTGCTGGTTTTCTAAGAGGTCGGTAAATATTCCCTTTTGGCCACAGGCCACAAGGCACTGATAGCCATCCTGTTGGGCCGCCCGGGCGAGATCTTTTACATGTACCTGGGCACCTCCTAAAAGATCGCCCCGTGTAATAACAAAGAGTATTTTTTTCTGATTCATTTTTTTAGTAAAAAGTCTGCATAAGCCCGGCGAATACCTTCCTCTAAGCCTACTTTTGGTTTCCATCCCAAAGCAGTGAGACGGGAAGAGTCCAGAAGTTTTCGAGGAGTACCGTTGGGTTTACTCGTGTCCCACACAATACGACACGTGCGGTCGGGGCTATCTTCATACACGATTTTCTGAATCAGCTCTGCCAATTCCCGGATGGTTACTTCCTGGCTTGAACCCACGTTGATGAACTCCCCAATATCAGAGGCATCATACTGTTCCATAAGGTAGATTGCCGCATCCGCCAGGTCATCGCTGTATAAAAATTCCCGGTACGGAGAACCATCGCCCCATAATACTACCTCGTCAGTGCCCTGTGTTTTTGCTTCGTGGAACTTTCGGATAAGGGCGGGTAACACATGGCTATTAAAAGGGTGATAATTATCGTTAGGGCCATACAGATTGGTGGGCATGAGAGAAATAAAGTTGGTCCCATACTGGCGGTTATAGGAAGCACAGAGTTTTATTGCTGCTATTTTAGCAATCCCATAGGGTTCATTGGTGGGTTCCAGGGGGCCAGTGAGGAGGTGCTCTTCTTTCATCGGCTGGGGAGCAAATTTAGGATAGATACAGCTTGAGCCAAGGTTAAGGAGCTTTCGTACCCCATAACGATGGGATGCGTCAACCACGTTGAGTGCTATGGCAAGATTGATGTAAATAAACTCTGCAGGATAGGTGCTGTTAGCCCCGATACCTCCCACTTTTGCTGCCGCAAGAAACACATAGTCTGGCCGTTCGGTTTCAAAAAAGTGATACACCGCGACCTGGTTTGTTAAATCCAGTTCTGCGTGGGTCCTGAGAATCAGGTTGGTATAGCCCCGTTGTTGCAATTGTCGGACTATTGCGCTTCCCACAAGGCCCCGGTGCCCCGCTACAAATATTTTTGCGGTTTTTTCCATATTTTAACCCCACTGTTTATCTATTAGTTTTTGCCATCCCCATTTACCCAGCGGCGTATTCGGAAGGGCTTTCCAATACTTTGCCGCTGGAAATTCCTGCGGTCAACCGCTTTAAAGAGAGGTTGCCGAAGGTATCCCCTTACTCATGGGGGTGTTTTACCTCAAAACCCCCGTTTTTAAGGTGCAACTCACGCTCTGCTTCTTTAAGATCTGCGGCTACCATCATCTTAATCAATTCGTCTAAACTCATCCGGGGTTTCCAGCCGAGTTTGGTGATTGCCTTGGTGGGATCCCCTATAAGGATATCTACCTCTGCGGGTCTGAAGTACCGGGGATCCACTTCTACAATAACACGGCCGGTGGCCCGATCAATACCCTTTTCTTTTACCCCCTGGCCCTGCCAGTCCAGGGTAATCCCCACTTCGGTAAAGGCCCGGCTGATGAATTCCCGGACGGTGGTGGTAATCCCCGTGGCCATCACATAATCGTCCGGTTCATTCTGCTGGAGCATGAGCCACATGAGTTCCACATAGTCTCCCGCATAGCCCCAGTCCCGCTTGGCATCCAGGTTACCCATATAGAGCTTGTTTTGGAGACCGAGCTTGATCCGGGCTGCTGCCCGGGTTACCTTGCGGGTGACAAAGGTTTCTCCCCGGATAGGGCTTTCATGATTAAAGAGAATACCATTACAGGCATACATGCCATAGCTTTCACGGTAATTTACCGTAATCCAGTAGGCGTAGAGCTTGGCGCAGGCATAGGGACTGCGGGGATAAAAG
The DNA here is from genome assembly GCA_020216655.1 of Treponema sp. Lineage (GTDB taxonomy): Bacteria > Spirochaetota > Spirochaetia > Treponematales > Breznakiellaceae > Gracilinema. The sequence continues at coordinate 5,356 of JAIWNU010000184.1, forward strand.
GGGGTGGTCTCTTTCTGGGGGATTTCCTGTACCTTCCCAAACAATTCGCTGGTAGAGGCTTGGTAAAAACGGGTTTTATGGGTGAGCCCTAAGAGTCTGATTGCTTCTAGAAGGCGCAGGGTTCCGATACCATCAACGTCAGCCGTATATTCTGGCACCTCAAAAGAAACCTGCACGTGGCTCTGGGCTCCCAGGTTATAGATTTCATCGGGCTGAACCTGCTGGATAATCCGGATAAGATTGGTAGCATCTGATAGATCCCCGTAGTGAAGGATAAAACGTCGGCCCTGTTCGTGGGGATCCTGATAGAGATGATCGATTCGGCCGGTGTTAAAACTGGAGGATCTCCGTTTAATGCCGTGTACCTCATACCCTTTCTTAAGTAAAAAATCCGCCAGGTATGCCCCGTCCTGACCGGTGATACCCGTTATTAATGCCTTTTTCATATCGAAATCCTCACTGTCTCCGTACTTGTGTGTTGTTCTTAGGGGAGTTGCCCCTTGTTTGATATCGAAAAAAAATGCTCCCTTAAAAGGTCATTCTATAACCAATGGTCATAGAGGTCCCCCAATTCCAGCCAAAGATCTGATCGTAGCCACCCGCTGCTTCAAGAGACATAGCGAGGGGACCAAGGGGAAAGGATACGCCCAGATATCCATCCCAGCGATCTTTGTGATTCCGGTAATCTAGTTTTTCCGCCCAATTGTCAGAACTTACTAAACTCTGTTCTGAATAGGCAGGAAAACGCTTGGTATAGGTATACAGGGCACGGATAGTAAGGGTACCAATTTCCATAAGCCCTCCAATGTAGAGGGCTTCGATACGGTTATTGTTTACCCGGAAATCTTCACCGCTTCCCGTGCCGGTAATTAGGGGAGTACCGATGATGCGCCCCAGGTAGGACCAACCAGTCTTATACAGATAGTTGAAATAATAAGAATCGCCACCATAAATGTTGATTTTCGTGTTATCAGGCATTGTGATTTCTTCAGTTGGACCGCTTTGATCGGTAGTTATCACCTTTTCAATCAAAACATGGCGGAAGAAGGGCACCGCAGTTGGTGTTTTCACGTGGATCCCAAAAAGACCATCAAGCCCATTGGACCAGATATCTAAGGAAGCCTTATCTTCAAAAAAGTGCTGATAGTAGGCAGAGAGCTCAAAGCCCGAAATGGTAATCTTTGTCCCCAAGTCCCAGATGCCCAGGTGGTTTCCGCTAGCATTATACTTTTCTATCTCAGCCTGTCCCGAAACAACCCCTCCTGCAACAAAGGTTTGCCACCAATTCTGAATAGTAAAGGGAATATTGAATTCTTCTCCATCCCATGAGCCTTTTCCACCCCACTGGGCCAGGTGCACAAGGCCCCCAAAGATATGTTGTTTTTCCGTCCCCAACCGGAGGTAGGCCCACTTGGCATGGAGCCACACGTTATCCACATAATCATTGGGTTCAAACCAACCATGCTGTATGCCTCCTTTTATAGCTATGAGCCCCTCGGTCCAGTTCCAGGGGAGGGTGAACCAGTCGGCAAGGCGTAATTCTACTCGTGGCATGGGCCTTGCATTGGAAGAAACCGCCATGGAACCGCTCGAAAGGGGGACAAACACTTCTCCGAGGGTTTCCTGGAACCAGCCGCCCCGGAATTCCCACAATCCATATTGCAAGGCCGTATACAGGGTGTCCATGGTAGCTACGGGGCCAATGGCCTCTGAGAATCCCACGGAGCCACTCCCTTCGGTAATCCATCGGAGACTCCCGTTAAAGAAAGTCGAGTCCCAGCGGACACGGCTGCGTAGATGGCTTTGCAGGGGCGTGCCTGTCAATACTGATCCATAGCGGTTTGCCTCCATCCACAGGGGGACAATATCAGAAGAGACTATACTTTGATTCTGTACTTCAATTTCGAGGGCATTAAGAAAGGCGATCCCTGAGTACAGGAGCAGAAACAGGGAGAGAGTTTTTTTCATGTTCTTTCTTTCCTTTTTAAGAGTGTTTGTGCGTAAAGCTGTATGTAACGTTCAGCAATCCAATGCGGACTATACCGCTCCTGGATTGCTTGCCGAGCCTTTTCAAAATATTCCCCCGGAAGGGTAGGAGAAGCGTTCACCATCCTTGCCATGGCTTGAGCCAGATCCTCGGGACAATTGGGGGAAAAAAACAACACTCCCTCTCCTTCGGGAATGCATTCCCGGAGTACCGGTAGATCACTTACCACGAGGGGGCGTCCTACAAGAAGGGCTTCCAGGGGAACAAGCCCCATTCCTTCCCAACGGGAAGGGAATACCACCACATCGGCGACCATAAAAATGTCCCGGGCGGGGGTATAAAAACCAGCCCACCGGAGATTCTTCTGTATGCCGAGTTTGATGGCGAGTTTTTTAAGAGGTTTTTCAAGGGGCCCACTTCCTGCAATAATAAGATGTGCCTCAGGAGTCTCTTTGAGTAGAAGCGCAAAGGCCCGCAAAAGGGTTTCATGTCCCTTTGCGGGAACAAGCCGTCCCACACAGGCGAGAAGGGGCGCTTTTTGGGGAATATTGAAACGGTCTCGTATGTCCGAAGAGGGGTTTTCCCTTTGAGGAGAATTAGATTCGCCGTTTAGAGGGTTATATATGACACTATGGGGACTCTTTAACCAGGGCTTCCGATAAAATTCAGAGATAACCGTCTCCGAAACCCCCGTGCGGTGAGAAATCCATCGATCAGTGAAATAGAGAAAGAGCCGGG
>JAIWNU010000185.1 GCA_020216655.1 Treponema sp.
GCCCTCCATTCCGCAGCTTGCAACCTGTACAACGATTTCATTTTTCAAATCAAAGTGATGCAATACGCAGGCGCCGGCCCTCTGGCGTATTGCAGCGAGACGAACCGCGCGATGAATGAGCTCGTCCAGCGGCACCTGCGCGTTTATCATACTAATAATTTCTTGCAGGCTTTCGGCCGCACCAATCCGCAGCTCGAGTTCTGCGATCTTTCGCTGCAAGATTTTACTGGTCCTGGGCTGTTCATGTTGTTCAGCCCTGCGGCCTGCCCGTTTCGCTTTCATAGGTCCCACTATATCCCAATATGACCTATTTGTCTCTTCTCACCTGGCCACCTGGCTAGGCATGGAGCTCAACACTCGGCCAGCACAAATCCAGCCTTTTGACTGGAGGTTTATCAACCTCATTTTGGTATGTTTTGACTATCCATAATAAGGGAGGAACATTCCATGTTCGATATACAAACCGCGGTCGATATGTACTTGAAACAGCCCGAAGACTGGGCAAGAGAAAACCGGCAGAAAACACCGGCATCGGATCAGCACCACGATTCATTAATACTACGAATGGTACTGTATCTTTTTAATCACTGAAGAGGTATTATTGCACTCTATGATCGAAGTACATCATTTGGTAAAATACTTTACAAAAATAGTCAAAGAAAAGGGCGTCCGGGGCAGCATAAAAAGCCTCTTTTCGCCCCAAAAGGAAATCGTCCGCGCAGTGGATGACGTGAGCTTCCAGGTCCCGGAGGGAGAAATTCTCGGCTTTATCGGTCCCAATGGGGCGGGAAAATCCACGGTGATAAAAATGCTCACCGGCATCCTTACCCCCACCGACGGTTGGTGCCGGATTAACGGCTTTATTCCCCAAAAGGAGCGGAAACGCTATGTTCGGGAAATCGGCGTAGTTTTTGGCCAGCGGACCCAGCTCTGGTGGGACCTTCCGTTGACCGAAACCTATACGGTTCTTAAAGAGATTTATGACATTCCCAACAGTGTATACAAAGAACGGCTGGAATTTCTTGACCATGTCCTGGAACTGGGCCCCATTATGTCGAGCCCCGTACGGACCCTGTCCCTGGGACAGCGGATGCGGGCGGACATTGCAGCATCCATGCTGCATAATCCCCGGGTCCTGTTCCTCGACGAACCCACCATTGGGCTTGATATTGTAGTCAAGGACAGCATCCGCAGGGCTATTCAGGAAATAAACAGGACAGAAAAAACAACCATCATCCTCACAACCCACGACTTAAGCGATATCGAGCTGCTCTGCAAGCGGATTATCCTTATCGATAAGGGAAAACTCGTCTACGACGGCGACTTGGACCGGATACGAACTAATTTCGGCAAAATCCGGGACATTACCTTTGTCCTGGAAGAACCGGACCATGCAGAACAGATCCCCTTCCCGCCCCATGAGGACCTGGACATCCAGCAGGAAGGAGCAAAAGTACGGGTCCGTTTTAACACCGAGGTCTGTTCATTGCCGGATATGCTTGCCACGGTCCTGCAAACTGTTAAAGTCAAGGACATTGCGGTTCAGGACATCGATATCGAAGAGATACTCAGACGGGTTTACCAGCGGCAGGTGGAACTATGAGACTAAAGGCCTATACACCCTTTACAAGCGCCGGTATCCAGTCGGCCATTGCTTACAAATGGAACTTCCTGGGCTTCTTTTTTGGGCAGGTGTTTTTTACCTTTGTCATGTTTTTCCTGTGGCGTGCCGTATTCCGGTACAGCCCCGGAGGCAGCATCGGCGGTTTTACCTTTTTGGACATGACCATCTACATTTTTGCGGCCAACATCACAGGCTTCCTCGTGGATACCGAGGCTTCTTACATAGTCGGCGAAGAAATAGTTCAGGGAAGCATTGCCATGCGGATGATAAAACCGGTGAGCTTTAACCTGAGCATCCTCTTCACCGAACTGGGACAAAAACTGATTATTATGCTCCTAGTAGCCATTCCGGTCTTTGCAGGGCTCGAATGGTTTCGCTATGCCCAAACGGGCTTATTGCAATTTTCGCCCGCGACCTTTGCACTCTATCTGATCAGTGTGGGCCTCAGTTACCTGGTCATGTTCTTTTTCGATGTCTGTTTCGGATACCTGGCCTTTATCTTTAAGAACCTGTGGGGCATCAACATGCTGAAATTCGGCATCCTAAATTTCCTTTCAGGCGGCATGATCCCCTTAGGTTTTCTTCCCCAGACAGTACAGCGAGTGTTAGCATTCCTTCCCTTTGGGTCCATGCGCTACACACCGGTTATGATTTATACCGGAAAATATCAGGGATTGATGATACTTTCGGCCATGGCAACTCAGATTTTCTGGGCGGCGCTCCTGTACGGCCTTTCGGCCCTGATCTGGCGGCTCACCGAACGGCACCTGACCGTACAGGGAGGTTGATATGAAACAAAAAATAAAGCGCTTTTTCCGCCTCTACTGGATATTTACCCAGCAGTTTATTAAACGGATCATGGAATACCGGGCCGATTTCTTAACCGGTGCCCTGGCCTTCTTTTTAGGACAATTTTTTAACCTGGTGTTCATCGCCATCATTTTCGGGAACATCCCCCAACTGGAAGGCTGGACGGTGGACCAGATTATCTTCATTTACGGGTTTTCCCTTATACCTCGGGGTATTGATCACTTTTATGCGGATAACCTCTGGAAGGTGGCCTATTTTTTGATCCGCCGGGGTGAGTTTGATAAATATCTCACCCGCCCCATCGACCCGCTTCACCATGTATTACTGGAAGGCTTTGAGGTTGATGCACTTGGGGAACTCCTTACAGGCATTGTGCTCATCTGTATCGCCGCACAGCGTCTTGCGCTGACCCTTACACCGCTTAAAATCGCAGGAGGCATCCTGGCAGTGATCTTTGGGACCCTTATCTATACGGGGATCAAGATTATTTTTGCATCCATCGCCCTGTGGACCAAACAGTCAGGGAGCCTCCTTCACATGGTTTACATGACCAGCGATTTCGCCAAGTACCCAGTAACCATCTACAATCTCCTGGTAAAGACGGTGGTTACCTATGTTATCCCCTTTGCCTTTACCGCCTTTTATCCTGCCGCCTGGCTCCTCACGGGGAAGCAGACATTGTTCTCCCTCGGCGGCACCGTGATTGCCGGCGCAAGCCTCATCGTTATAGGGAGGCTCATCTGGAACCGGGGCCTCAGTGCCTACGAAAGCGCCGGGAGCTAAACATATAGCAGGGCACCGCAGCGGTGCCCAAGCCTCCTGGCTTGCCAGGACAGCCCCTCGGTGCCCCAGCCTGCTGGCTTGCCATGGCCACAAAAAATGCCTATATTTGTATCGAATACCGATATCGAAATCCGATACTTTCACAAGGAGTGCAACCATGGGACGATTTACATCTCCCGAAAAGGGAAAACGGCTTGCCATTGAGATAATCATCATTTTTGGCATTGTAAGTCTTTTTGGGGACATCATGTATGAGGGAGCCCGGGCGGTGAACGGCCCGTATCTCAAAACCCTGGGGGCCAACGCGGCCCTGGTCGGTCTTATCGCAGGCATAGGAGAGTTCCTTGGCTATATAGTCCGTCTTGCCTCAGGCTACTTTGCAGATAAAACAAAGGCATATTGGTTTTTTGCCATTTTAGGATACAGCTTCCTTGCTTCGGTACCCCTCTTGTCCCTCACCGGCGTGTGGCAGATCGCCGCGCTGTTTATGGTCATGGAACGCTTCGGCAAGGCCCTCCGGGCCCCTGCTAAAGATACCATCCTTTCCACTGCCACAAAGCATATCGGCACCGGCTTTGGCTTCGGTCTCCACGAAGCCATGGACCAGCTCGGTGCACTCTTAGGCCCCCTCGTCTTTACCGCCGTCTTTGCTTTCGGCGCCCACGGGACTGACCTCGCCTCTTATAAAGCCGGTTATGCCTTGCTCTGGATCCCCTTTATCATCCTTATGATGAGCCTCCTCTACGCCTTTTTACGGGTCCCGGATCCTGAAACACTCGAAGCCATAGTTCCCAAAAAGGTAGAAGGCGAAGTCTTAAGCAAGACCTTTTGGCTCTATACAACCTTTAGCTTTATAACCACCCTGGGCTTCGTAAGCTGGCCCATACTCTCGTATCACTATGCGGCCAAGGGTATCCTTTCCGGTGCGGAAATTGCCCTCTTTTACGCCATTGCCATGGCTGTAGACGGTGTAATTGCCATCGCTATCGGCCTCTTGTACGACCATTTTAAGAAAAGGAAGGATTCAGAACACGGCGGCCTTGTCACCCTGGCGGTCATTCCCGTTGTTTCCCTCCTCATCCCCTTAGTCGGCTTTGCCCTGCCCTCCAAAGGGGCCGCCATAGCAGCAGCGATTCTCTGGGGTATCGTTATGGGAACCCACGAGACCATTATGAAAAGCGCTATCGCCGATATCACACCGATTAAAAAACGCGGCACCGGCTACGGCGTATTCAACACAGCCTACGGCCTTGCCCTCTTTGCATCAAGCAGCCTCATGGGCCTCTTGTACGATGTGGGCATCCAGTATGTGATCATCCTTGCTCTGGCCGCGGAACTCATCGCTATTCCCAGCTTTCTTATCTTACGGAAGGAAGCACTGAAAAAAACAACGAACGCTTAACCTGCAAAACCTGACCCGCGCATTCTTGCGCGGGATTGGCTTAAAGCAATTATTAAGGCAATCTTCTTATTTTTCTTTATCTATCAATCCAATCTTCAAATATTTTTTCATTAATTCATAAATATCTTTTTTATCGCCAGATTTCCTTATTCCTACTGCGACGATAATTACAATGATTTCATTTTCAATAACTTTATAAATTATTCTATAACGCTGGCCTGCTTCTCGAACTGATCTAAATTCCTTTAATGGACCTTGTAGGGGCTTTCCAAGAAGTAGCGGCTCGTCTTTTAATTGAGATATTTTATTTATTTTTGACTTCTTGTTTTTGAATCTATTTTTTTTATGTTTTCAGTGGCGATTGCTGTTAATTTAATTTTATACATTTAGAGTCTTCACAAATTCATCAAAATCGATTAGTTCATTATTCTGGATTTGAAGTAACCCTTTCTTAAAATCAGAAAATGTTTCTTCATCAGAAATGATTTCTAATGTTTCAGCAATGCTTTCATACGTATCCCATCGCAATATAGCAAATACTTCTTTTCCATGATTTGTTACTAAGATTGTATCATCATATGATAGTTCATCTTCCAAAGATGTTATTCTTTTTCTGGTTTCAGAAATGGACATTTGCTTTACCATAATCGGCCTCCATTTAAATAAGACAAGAATATGTACAAAATATCAATATTTTGTGTACAAAACCCATCTCAATTTTTTAATGATAAATGTGAGTAATAGATAGTGAGTGGTTGTAATTTTATTAATACGCTGCGAATGCGGCGTCACCCTAATATTTGCTTAACCTGCGAGGCGTATATTGGCGCAAAACTTGCCGAGCGAAGCGACTAGCAAGTTTTGTGACAATAGCCGAGTCAGGTTGAAGCGATTGTTAGCTGCAACCTTTACTTTACCAACTAAGCTTTAAACCATATGGAACAAATTTATAGAATTCTTGATCTTTACTTATTATGGTCATGTTTCTCGATATGCTTTGCCAAATCAGCATTCTATCGAATGGATCATTATGTGTTTCTTCTTTTAATTTATGATAAGTAATTGCCTCTTCTGGCGTTAAACTAATTACTTGGAAATCCATCTTTTCCGCAAGTGTTAATAATTCCTCTGGTTCGATTTTATCGAGATTCAATTTTTTTAATCTTGTTTTAATGGATATTTCCCAGAAACTTACCGCACTAATATAAATTTCATTCTTTGGATTTTTTATTATTTCTAATGCTTTTTTTGAAAGATTCTCTGTATTTGAAACGGTCCATAAAAAAGTGTGGGTGTCCAATAAGTAATTCATGATAATCCCAATAATTCTTCTTCACTCATTTTAAAGTCATCAGAAAACTGGATGTTAACTTTTCCTTCAAGTAAACCAATTTTCCTTTCTTTTTTTTCCACAGAATCTTTGTAGGGAACAATCATGGCAATTAGTTTTTTCTTTTTTCCATAAAGAATACCAAATGATTCACCGGACTTTACCTTTTCCAGAACTTCCGAGAACTGAGCTTTTAATTCACCAACAGGTAGTGTTTTCATACTTATAATATCGTACAATCTATTTTATATGTCAAGTTGTCAAGAAAAAGAATAGAACAAAAATAATAGTAAGTGGATCTTTATATTATAAGGTTTTATAGTTTTTAATAGTCTTAGCTCCGCAAAGCGGAGTCCAGCAAAAAATATTATAAAGACAAAATATAAAAGCCCCTCAATGAGCTATTGCTTGTTCATTGAGGGGCCTTGACTAATTAACAGCAAGCCCGATACACAATGCTGGTGTTACCATATCGGATAGCTATTTCCAATGAAATTGGCATTTGATCCAAAACCACCGGACATACTGCCTAAGAAGCCAAATTTATCACTTATACACTTTATTACTGATGAAGCGGGAGTTGTTTGACAGCTTGGAGGTTTTCGGACTCGATAAAGGAAAATCCTTCCTTAAAAAGTTCAAGGCATGCGGCAACCACATCTGGGTCATAAAGAGAGCCGGTATGATCTTTAATTTCAAAGAGGGCTTGCTCAATACCGCGGGACGGCCTGTAGGGCCGGTGGGACGCAATAGCATCCACCACGTCGGCGACGCAGATAATGCGTCCTTCTAGACTGATAGCATCCTGCCTGAGCCCCGAAGGATACCCTGAGCCATCATATTTTTCATGATGCTCCAGCACATATTGGGCTATAGGATAGGGGAATTGGATATTCCGCAGAATATTGTAGGACTCTACCGGATGCTGGCGGATCAGCATAAGTTCAATTTCGGTAAGTTTTCCTGGCTTGGAGAGGAGCTCGGTGGGCACCGCAATTTTACCCACATCGTGCAGCAGGGCAGCGATCCTCACCGCCTCTATGCGTTCTTCCCGTAAGCCTAGCTTACGCCCAATTTCGCGGGCCAACAGGGATACCCGTTGCTGATGCCCTGCGGTATAGGGGTCCCGAATTTCTACGGACCTTACCAGGGAAAGTATAATGCCATCGGTAAGCAGCTGCAGCTGCCTGTTTTTGGACCGCAGGGCATCTTCGTTGAGGCGCCGTTCAATCGCCATGGCTATCTGGGATGAAACAAAGTTAAGAATTTTCCGGTCCTCTTCGCCGTACAGATGGGTATCCTGGTAACGGTAAGTAACAAGAGCGCCGATCTTAGTACCCTCTCCGTTTAAGAGGGGAACCCCCAGCCATTGCCGGGGGAGCCGGTCAGGACAGGGGAGATCTTTTTCTGCTACCACCTGCTGCAATTCTTGCCGATTCAGCAGCAGGGCCTGCCCTCTTTCCAACAAATATTCAACCAGGGCCGAATGAAAAGCCCGTTCATTTGTTTCATCGGCTAGCATATCCGACGAAGCAAGGCGAAAATAGGGGCATTCAAGATAGCCCGAATCTGCATCTTTAAGGGTAATAATAAGATTATCCACCGCAACCAATTTGCTTAAGATCCGGTGAACAATGGCAAAGAGATTATTTACATCCTTGGCAAAATAAGCAGCTTCCGAAATGCTGTACAGGGCCCGCTGCAGCTGTTCGCCCCGCTTCCGTTCTGTGATATCATAGGAAAAAACAGCAATCTCTTCTACATCGCCTGAATCATCAAAAATGGGGTAGCCAGAGTTATAATAGACCCGGCCATCCTGTTCAAATTCGAGCCGTTTCGGTTCGCGGTTATCGCAAATTTCACTGATAAAGTGCCGCTGTGTTTCCTGGACCGAAGGCTGGGCAATCTCCGTATAACGCCTGCCGATTATCGATTCAAGAGAGTCATGGTAACGTTCAGAAAAGGCCCGGTTACAGGACTTTATAGTGCCCTGCCGGTCCAGTAGAATAATT